>NZ_JBQHUL010000012.1:0-78601 GCF_052065235.1 Blautia sp. HCP28S3_G10
GGATATGATATCAGTGCAGATACTACATTTACCATTGGAACAGATGGCAAGATCAGCAAATCAGGAACAACTGCAAAAGTCAGCGATGATGGAATCCTTCTGGTAGAAGATAACATGCTGAAAGGCGCGTCTGTAGCAGTAACTAAGAAGCTTGTTTATAATAACATGGCACTTGGTGCTGTTGACCAGACATTCCATGTTGCACTGTATGGCGATGAAGCCTGCACGAAGAGACTGACAGATGTAAAAGAAATTGTATTCAAAAATGCATCAGTATCAACTGTAAACTTCACAAATCTGGAAATCGGCAGAAAGTACTATGTAGCTGAATGTACAGCAGATGGTACGGCACAGTCTTCCGGAACACTTGCAGACGGAACTGTTTACATGGCGAACTTTACAGATGGAAATACAGTAACAGTAAATGAAGCGAACGGTACGAAGACAGTTTACTTTAACAATGAATTCCTGACAGTTCCGGATGGATTCTATAAGGAAGGTAAACTGAATGTTACCAAGAAACTTCTGGGTGCAGATGGAAACGCAAAAAATTCTGACGAAGTATTCTACGCAGGAATCTTTGATGACAAGGATCACAAGATACTGTCCACACATACATCTGAAAATGTCATTCCGCTGGATCTGGCAGATGGCTCAGAAACAAGCTATACTGTAAATGTCAGCGTGGCAAAAGATGCACCGTGTGTACTTTATGTAGTAGAAACTGATGAAAATGGTACCCCTGTAGAGGGAGCAGAAGATTTTGAGTATGAAGTAAGTTACAGTGGAGATTCTGTAACAGTAAATGACTCAAATATGAATGCTTCTGTAACGATCACAAATAAGGAAAAACCAGCAGAGAAAGATAAAGACAAGAAAGATGAAGACACAAAGAAGACAACAACCACAACGACCAATGCAACAACTTCCACAAATGTGAAGACAGGTGATAATACACCAATTGCTCTGTATGTGGTAATTCTGCTGGCAGCCGCAGCAATCGTGGCATTCATTTTCATATTCAGAAAGAAAAGTAAAAAAGACAATAAATAAGCAATAAAACAGACCCGGAGGCGATAAGCCTCCGGGCCTGTTTTTTGCGCTTACTGCAATCTTCTGCGCAATGTTTCCTGATTAAGAGCGTATTTCAGGGCAGTCTCTTTGGTGATGCGTCCTTTTTTATACAGTTCAAGAAGGCTGTGGTCCATAGAACGCATCTGATCCTGAGATGCAGAAGAAATGACTCCTTCAATCTGAAAAATCTTATTATCCCTGATCATGTTTCGGATTGCAGGGGTAAGCTTCATAACCTCGAAGACTGGTATATTACGACCGTCAACGTCCGGGATCAGCTGCTGCGAAATGACGGCCTGCAATACCATGGAGAGCTGGATGGCAATCTGGCGCTGCTGTGAAGGTTCAAAAACATCCATAATACGGCTGATGGTATTTGCGGCACCGAGAGTGTGGAGACTGGATAACACCAGGTGTCCTGTCTCGGCAGCTGTCATGGCAGTCTGAATTGTTTCGTAATCACGCATTTCACCAAGAAGAATAACATCAGGACTCTGTCGCAGAGTGGCACGAAGGGAAGTCAGATAACTGTCAGTATCTGTGCAGATCTCACGCTGGCTGACGATGCATCGGTCATGCCTGTGAAGATATTCAAGTGGATCTTCCAGAGTGATGATATGCCCTTCCCGTGAATGGTTGATACGGTCGATGAGACATGCCATGGTAGTGGATTTACCACTGCCTGCAGAACCTGTCACAAGAACCATGCCTCTTGTAAAATCAGCAATATCCATGACATCGTCAGGAATGGAAAGCTCCGCAGGGTCCGGCAGCTGGAATGCGATCACACGGATAACAGCGGCCAGAGAACCTCTCTGTTTATAAGCATTGATACGAAATCTGGACAAACCAGGTATAGAAAAGGAAAAGTCATCATCACCGTGAGTATGCAGTCTGCTGATATCACGGTCATTTGCAAATTTATAAATCGTCTGCAGAATTTCTTCTGTCTGTTCCGGCATCAGGTGGTCTCCATAGTTAGAAAGATGGCCATCGGTTTTGATCACCAGCGGGCGTCCGGCAATAATAAAAATGTCAGAAGCATGCTCATTGGCTGCTTTTGTGAGAAAATCAAGTGTATCCTGTTGGGTCATGACAATTATTCCTCCTGTTTTGGATTATATACAGACTGGCTGGTATCTGGATTCCAGTCAGCGGTAATCACTGTTTTCCATTGTAAAATTTTGATTAGTTTTTTATCGGCAGAAGTCTGTGGATACAGAATCTGCATTCGGATGAGAAGACTCTGTGTATCCGAAAACGGATGCGACAGAATCAGGATGTCATCTGAAGAATCATCAAAAGCAAGCTCCTCAAATTCTGAAGAAAGATTACCGGCAAGTTTCAGAAACTCATCTTTGTCAGAGGTCTGAGTATGATATGACTGAAGGACTTCCTGGATTTCGACTACGGTATCGGCTGCTTCTTTGCAGGCGTTGTAATACTGTTCTGTCTGTTCCATGGAAAGTCTGGCTGAATTCAGTTCAGAACGTGAACTTCCAAGGGTGAGCAGTGAAAAAACAGCCATACAGAGTACTGCAAAAATGAGAAACAGTGAAGGGATGCCTGTAGACGCAAAAAATGTGTGTCTGCGATTCATGAAGAAGCCTCCTTTCTGTCAGAAGAAATTGTCGGAAATGCAAGTTCTGTCTGATAAAATTCTGTTTCTTTTTTTTCATGAACAGAATAAAAAGTGAGAGTTCCTTCTTTTATCATTGCATCTGTTGAAAGAATAAGAGTCATTTTGTGGGAAGCTTTTTCAGAAGAACAGATTTCCCAGTTTTTATCATAATACCAGATCAAAGTACTGGAATTCTGCGTGCTTCCGGACAGAAATTTAGAAACACTGTCAGGTGTTCCGTCAGTCCCTTCAAGAATCTCGCCGACAGATGTAGTAAGTGACTGAATATGCCTCCAGTCTACGGCTTTTGCGTGGTTCTGGCTGGCTGCGGCAAAAATCCTGATACAGGCAACGCTGGACAACGAGAGGAAAAGCAGTACCATGATCATTTCTATAAGAAAGAGGCTGTTTTTGGAATGAGTATATAATTTTTTCATTTAATCAGCCTCCTGATCTGCGGCGGTGCTGTGCAGGTAAAATTCATCTGTATCTCCAGCCGTGTTAGTAAGAGTAATCCGAAAAAAACTGTTTTTGTTTTCTACTGCCTGAAAATCTTTGAGTTCTGCTATAGTGGTTCCGGCATTAGCAGATACTGCAGAATTTTCTGAAGTAAAAAGTTCTTTCAGAGAAGTACCGTTGAGATAAATATAGGTAATATAATTCTGACCATCAATGGAATCACGGAAACACAGCGCCGGAATTCCCTCCAGCTCACCGGTAAAAATACTGTCAGCAGAGTCGTGCTGTCGGAACTTTGTGGTAATATAAGCAGAAGCAGTACCAAGTGAAAGTTCAGTGTCAGTATTGCTGACCTGATTCTGATAAACCTTTGCAGAAAAAAGTAATATCAAAAGAAGAAAAAGTGTAAACAGCCCAAAAAGCACCAGCGAAAACAGGGAGGCTATGGAATGCTTCTGTATCGTTTTTTTCATGAGGCGGCCTCCTTTCTGAGACTGAAAGAATCAGAAAGAGGTATCACGCTGATCGATGGGAGAAGATTGCTTCCATTGGGCATGTATTCCACTACAAAATGGCTGTGGTCGTAAGTAATGTGATAATCTTCAAGAAGCTCATTGAGGCTTTGCGGATACTGACCGCTGAGAGCATATGTCCGTATGGCACCCTGCTCCAGTGCCTGCTCCAGTGCCTGCTGTTCTTTGGCAAGAGTTTCGTCTGAAGTGAGATTCAGTCCTAGAAAAAATATCAGCCCAACTGATACAAGAAACAGTACCGGAAAAAGAACCATCATATTACGCAGAAATTTTTTTCTGTGACTTTCAAATAATTCCATTATTGCCACCTCACATTGCGATATCTGAAAGGATTCCAAGTAAAGGCATCATGACAGCCAGAAGAACCAGACCTACCAGAAGGGACAGCAGGATCACGATCGTAGGTTCAACGACTGAAATAGTCTGAGAGATGAGATCAAGAGATTTTTCCTGATATTTTTCAGAAAGGCGGCCGAGAGCCTCATCTGAAGTACCTGACTGAAATGAAACAGAAATCATCCGCCCCTCCATACCTGCAAAAAGTCCGGATTCAGTCAGAGCATGGGAAAAAGGTACTCCCTCTTCAATAAGAGTGGAAGCTTTTTGCAGAAGTTCAAGAACAAGCGGATGAGAAACCATTTCTGAAGCAAGGGAAAGACTTGTCTCAGCTGAAAGTCCGCTCCGGAGTCCGAGAGAAAGTCCCTGTGTCATCCGGCTGTAATCCATGGAAACAGGAATATCCCTTAAACCGGGAAGCCGGTATACGAAAGCAGTCAGCATATGGCGGCCACGTGTGTTCAGACAGAAAAACAGAACTGCCAGAATGAGGAGCGCCGTCAGAATAAGAAAAACAGTTGAATATCGACTGATAACATTACCTGCATTGAGAAGCCCGCGGGAAAAACCATTCATATCCATTCCCATCTGCAGAAAAACCTGACGAAAAACAGGAAGAACTTTTACCAGAAGAACAACTATGACAACTCCCATCATTCCGAGCATGATGAGTGGGTAAGTGACTGCGTTTCTGATCTGGTCGGAAATTTCCTGCTCCCGGTCGTAATGCTCAGAAAGACTGGTAAGTATTTCATCCAGACAGCCGGTTTCTTCTCCGGTTTTCAGATATGCACTTACAGAAGCGGGAAAGCATTCGGCATCTGTACAGGCCTGGGAGAAAGAACCTGTTTTTTCTATATTATCAGTAAGCAGGGTAAGAACCTGCCTGTCAGTATCTGTAGTACTTTCGTCCAGCAGAATATGTAAACTTTCTGAGACGGATATTCCGGAATGAACAAGCATTCCCATCTGCCCGAAGAAATTGCTGAGTTCACGGGCGGTAAGTCTGTATTTCATAAAAAATCTCCTTTGCCATTAACGTGTAAACTGTACGGTATAATTATCTGCATCACCTATGTAATCCTGGATTGCTTCTTTGTCTTCTTCGCTGTCGCTGTCAGCAGATGCAAAAGTGGGATCCATGAGAGACCAGCTGTCGCCTTTGAATGAGATGGCATTGTCTATCCATCCTTTTGAACGGATATAAACATCAATCCAGGCATGTTTGATATCGCCGGCATATCCAATCTGGAGTTTGCATGGAATATCACAGCTTCGCAGCATGGCGGTTGCCAGAGCTGCATAATCAAAGCAGATGCCTGTCCCTGAAGTCAGGGTTTCATCTACATCAGGAAGATAGCCGGTCTGAACAGTGTCCGCTTTTTCGTAATCATAGGTAAGATTTTCTGTAACGTAATTGTATATCAGTTCCAGTGCCTTTACATCAGTAGTATCCTCTGTGACCATGGAAAGTGCCAGAGTGCTGGCTTTGCTTGCGGGAGTAAAATTCACATACTGATTCGGATAAAGAAAAGGAAGAAAATCGTTTTTCAGTGTTACAGTTATTGTTTCGCAGTACAGGGCCGCATACTGGTCGCCACTGATCTGCTGATAACCTGTGACTGTATAATCACCGTTTCCTTCAGTAAAAGGAATAACTGCCTGTTCGTCAGGGCTGATAAAATAAGAATACTGAATTCCTGTAGGGGCTGTCATCTGAATACTGGTCGTGGAATCAGATGAATCAGATGCGGCAATGAAATATCCCTGATCTGTGTTGGAAATGTCGAGAATCAGGGGTGAAGTGCCTACTGTAGCTTTTCCGGAGGCTTCGGGAACAAGTACCTGAAGCGGAGAGTAGACCGGAGGTTCATCACTTTTGGTACTGGAAGAACCGCCCCCGCATCCGCTAAGGACTGTGCACAGAATGAAAACGTATATTATTATGGCAGGGAGACGGATAAATGATGTGTTTTTCATAAAAACCGCTCCTTGTGGTTGTTGTAAACCGGTGAGATTTAAAACTCTCATTCAGTATAGCAGATTATGAAGAAAAAAAGAACAGGACGTACAGAAAAAATGTTACTACTCACTCCGTTCACAGTATTACCTGTAGTTACAGAAAAATTAAAAATACTACAATAAAATTAAAAATACAATAAAATATTAAGAAAAGATGTTGACACAGCGTGGACAGAAACATATAATATGGATATGGGCAAACCAGTTGAAAGACTGGGACGCAAAGCCAAGGGTCTAAGGTCATGAGACTATGACAGCCGGTTGCCGCATTAAATTCTGATTTAGTGACGTATTTTATGGAACAGTAATTGTAAAACAGAATCTATATGTATGAGCAGCCGTTTAATTATTATTTCAGTAATTAGACGGTTTTTTTATTCAATATGATGATTTTACAGGAAAACTGATTTTATGAAGTGCGTCCATTTTCTGAAAGGTGTGAATTAATATGAAAAGAAAAATGGACCTCAAATCGTTCCTTCTTAAAAAGAAAGTTGCAGCAGGCTGTGTTGCAGTAGCTGCAGTGCTTACGTTCGGAAGTATCTCAATGGTATGGCAGTCATCGCCGGATGTACCGGAACTTACTACTTACACAGATCCGGAGATTGAGACAACACTTACAGGTGATGATACACCGCTTGCTTCCAAACCGAAGGTAACAACTAAGACTACTTCCAAGACAAAGACAACCAAGAAAAAAGTCAAACTGAAAAAAGCAGCGAAGAAGTCTTACACAAAGAAACTTCCAACAAAGAAAAAAACAAAAACAAAAACGGCAAAGAAAAATAAGACAACAACAGTAAAGACTCAGACAACGGTAAAAACACAGACAACTGAGAAGTTTAAAAAGAAATCCAAAAAGAAACTTGTTACAAAGAAAGTGACAACAACTGTTAAGACTACAACAACTGTTGTAGCACCGGTTGTACAGAACAGCCAGCAGGAAGAACAGGAAATTGACGTATCAGCAGGCGGCTCTTCAGCAGCACAGTCCAAATATACTGTCAGTGATGTTGCTTCCATTGCACCGAAGATGGATAAGAGAGTACTGGAAGCGTATAAAAAGATGGGATTCAAAGTAGTAGTAGATCCGTTTGTTGCTTATTCAGGACATTTTGATGCAAGAACAAGAACAATCACTCTTCAGGAAGCTGATGATACGATCTACCATGAACTTGGACATTTTCTTGCATTTATCGCAGGCAATGTAGATCAGAGTTCATCATTTGCTTCTGTTTATAACAGTGAGAAATCTAAGTTTACCGGTTACAACAAAGCATATGCAACTCAGAATGCAGCTGAGTATTTTGCGGAATCTGTAAGAGATTATGTTGAGAACCCTGAACTTCTCAGCAGTCAGAGAAACGCTACATACAATGCGATCGAACAGGCTCTGAATACAGTCACAACTTCAAGAGTTGACATGATCCTGAAAGCTTATGGAGCAATCTGGAATTAATAAATTACATACAGGACCGTCCGGAGTGATCCGGGCGGTTTTTTGCTTTATAGACTGTATAAAAATATATACAGCATAAAAAAATCTTTCCAATTACAGGAAGGACTGTTATAATGAAAAAGATGTATCAACAGTCAGCAAAAGGAGGAGAACTCAATGTTAAAGGGAAAGACAGTTCTTCTGGGAGTTACCGGAAGTATTGCTGCATACAAAATTGCATATCTTGCAAGTGCTCTTAATAAACTTCATGCGCAGGTGCATGTACTTATGACGCAGAATGCTACGAATTTTATTAATCCTATAACTTTTGAATCTCTTACAGGAAATAAATGTCTGGTAGATACTTTTGACAGAAACTTCCAGTTTCAGGTAGAGCATGTGTCTATAGCGAAACAGGCAGATGTGGTGATGATAGCACCTGCCAGTGCGAATGTGATTGGCAAGCTTGCCCATGGAATAGCAGATGATATGCTGACTACTACAGTTATGGCATGCAAATGTAAGAAAATCATTTCACCGGCCATGAATACCAATATGTATGAAAATCCTGTATTACAGGACAACCTCGGGATCCTGAAGCATTATGGGTATGAGGTGATCGAGCCTGCCAGCGGATATCTGGCATGCGGAGATGTTGGAGCAGGCAAAATGCCGGAACCGGAACTGCTTCTGGAGTATATTCTCAGGGAGATTGCCTGTAAAAAAGATCTGGAAGGCCGCAGGATTCTGGTGACGGCCGGACCTACACAGGAAGCAATAGATCCTGTCAGATATATCACCAATCATTCATCAGGAAAGATGGGATATGCAATCGCCAGAGATGCCATGCTCAGAGGTGCAGATGTAACGCTTGTCAGCGGTCCGTGTGCTATTGAACCGCCTCCGTTTGTAAAAGTAGTTCCTGTAGTATCTGCGAAAGATATGTATGATGCAGTGACTTCAGTCAGTTTTGAACAGGATATTATTATCAAGGCAGCAGCAGTGGCAGATTATCGTCCGGCTGTTGTTTATGATGAAAAAGTTAAGAAAAAAGACAATCAGATGTCCATAGAACTGGAAAGAACAGATGACATTCTCCGGTATCTGGGAGAAAATAAAACTCCGGGACAGTTTTTGTGCGGTTTCTCTATGGAAACCCAGAATATGATAGGTAATTCCAGGGCGAAGCTTCAGAAGAAAAATCTGGATATGGTGGCAGCCAATAACCTTAAGGTGGCAGGAGCCGGCTTCCAGGGAGATACTAATGTGCTTACCCTGATTACTCAGGATGAAGACGTGTCACTTCAGCTTATGAGCAAAGAGGACGCAGCCCATATCATCCTGGATAAGATCCTTTCTATAATGAAAGAAAGGGGAATGTAACCCGTACACCAGGAAGCGGGCAAATAAAAAAGAATAATAGAAGTCCGCTGTTCCGCACCGTATTGTATCCCAAAGGGAACGATAACAAGGAGGAAAAACATGAAAACCAAAAAATTTACAACAACGCAACTGACAATGCTCGGACTGATGGCAGGTGTGCTTCTGCTTATGGCTTACACACCACTGGGGTATCTGAATATCGGACCACTGGCGATTTCTTTTAACGTGATCCCTGTTGCTATCTGTGCAGTAGTTCTTGGACCTGTAGGTGGTGCTGTTGCCGGAGCAATATTCGGCCTTACAAGCTTTTTGCAGTGTATAGGCGTTGGCGGTACAAGTGCCATGGGTGCAATGCTTTTCAGCATTAATCCGGTTCTTGCATTTATCCAGAGATTCGTACCGAGACTTCTGGACGGAATCTGTCTTGGATTTATTTACAGAGGAATGCGTAAGAAAACAAATGTATATGTATCATGCGCAGTTACCGGATTCTTTTCCGCATTTTTAAATACATTATTTTTTATGACTGCACTGGTTGGAATGTTTGGAAATACTGAATATGTACAGGGACTGATCGGAGGAAGAAATGTCATTCTGTTCTGCTGTGCATTCGTCGGTATCAATGCAGTCTGCGAAATGCTTTCATCAACAATTATCACAGGAGCAGTAGGAGCTGCACTTTCAAAAGCTCATCTGATTCCGGCATCACAGATGGTCGCAGATAAAGATGTTAAAGTAAATGCAGCATCATAAAAGACAGGAAGAAAACGTATGATCTTAGCAATTGATATTGGAAACACCAACATTGTGGTTGGCTGTATAGATAAGGAAAAAATATATTTTACAGAAAGAGTGGCTACAGTACGTACCAAGACAGAACTGGAATATGCAATAGATATCAAAACAATTCTTGATATTTATCATATCAGCCGTTCTGATATTGACGGTGCGATCATTTCTTCAGTTGTTCCGCAGATTACAAATGCAGCCAAACTTGCTGTACACAAGATTCTTCACAAAGATGCAATGGTTCTTGGCCCCGGGATCCGTACAGGATTAAATATCATGCTGGATAACCCCGGCGAAATGGGCGCTGACCGGGTAGCGGATGCAGTGGCAGCACTGGCACAGTATCCGGTACCGCTTGTTATTGTGGACATGGGTACTGCAACTACAGTATCTGTCCTGGATGATAAGAAACGTTATATTGGAGGTATGATCATGCCGGGAGTAAGAATCTCTCTGGATGCTCTTACTTCCCGGGCTTCACAGTTGAGCGGAATCAGCATTGAAGAGCCGAAACGTATTATCGGTAAAAATACTGTTGACTGTATGAAGAGTGGGATTCTTTATGGAAATGCAGCAGCTGTGGATGGTATCATTGACAGGATCGAAGAAGAACTTGGACAGAAGGTTACAGTGATCGCCACAGGCGGTATGTCCAAAAAAATCATACCGCACTGCAAAAGAAAGATGATCCTTGACGGAGATCTCCTTCTGAAAGGTCTTCAGATCATTTACGAAAAGAATCGCAAAGATCACCCGGCACAGGAGCGGTAATACACATCTGTTTTCCTGTAAGGGGATGACGGAAATCAAGCTGATAAGAATGCAGCGGCTGACGACTGAAGCGGTCGTAAACAGGATTATACAGATAATCAGCAGGAAGTGGATGACCGATATAACCCATATGGATTCGGATCTGATGTGTCCTTCCTGTTTCGAGATGAAGCTCCAGCAGAGAATAATTGTCAGATATAGCAAGACGCTGAAAGTGGGTGACGGCTGATTCACCGTGATCAAAATCAACCTGACGTTCCATTACGGAACCGTCTTTTCTCCCGATGGGGGCAGAGACGGTTCCTTTTTTTGGCGCAATTCCCTGGACGATGGCAAGATATGTCCGACGGATTTCGCGGTTACGCATCTGTGCGGAAAGAATTGCGGCACTGAGGGCGTTTTTGGCAAGGATCAGTGCTCCGGAAGTGTCACGGTCAAGACGGTTGATACAGCGAAATGGACAGATCAGATTCCGGGAGCGGAAATAAGATTCTACTCCGTTTGCAAGCGTATTCTCATAATTCCCGATAGATGGATGTACCGGAAGGTTGGAAGCTTTGTTCAGAACAAGAATGTCTTCATCTTCGTAGAGAACAGAAAGTTCCATCTCTGCAGGGATAATGCCTTCACAGGAACCGGTCTCAAGAATCCGGACATGGAGAACATCACCGGTATGAAGAACAGTGTTTCCACCGGCTTTTTCGCCATTCAGAGTGAGAGCTTTTTTGTCCGGTTTCATAGAAGTGAGAATATGGCGTGAAAATCCTTTCGCCCGGAGAAAATGAAGGACAGTCATGCCGTCTTCACAGAGAGAAACTTTGTAGTCCAGAATTCGATCCATATTGATGCTCCTTTTTGCTGTGATCAGGGTGAATGGTAACAGTCTGGCTCAAAGGTTATCACAGCATTTTCGTGATGTCAATCTCTGCGGAAAAGATCACGGGTGTAGACTTTTTCCTGGACATCATCCAGACAGTTGTCATAACGGTTGGCAAGAATACACTGACTGAGTTCTTTGAATTTCCTGAGATCATTGACAACGCGGCTCCCGAAGAAAGTAGTACCATTTTCAAGGGTTGGTTCATAGATGATAACTGTGGCACCTTTGGCTTTGATACGTTTCATGACACCCTGGATGCTGCTCTGACGGAAGTTGTCGGAATTGCTTTTCATGGTAAGACGATATACACCGACAGTAACTGGCTTTTCCATATCAGAACTGTAGGAATTGTCTTCGCCGTAGCTGTAGTACCCGGCCATTTTGAGCACCCGGTCAGCAATAAAATCTTTTCTTGTACGGTTGCTTTCCACAATGGCACTCATCATATTCTGGGGAACATCATTATAGTTTGCAAGAAGCTGCTTGGTATCTTTTGGCAGACAGTAGCCGCCGTATCCGAAAGAAGGATTGTTGTAATGAGTTCCGATACGTGGATCCAGGCATACTCCCTGAATGATATCCTGCGTGTTAAGTCCTTTCATTTCTGCGTAAGTATCCAGTTCATTGAAATAAGATACTCGGAGGGCAAGGTAGGTGTTTGCAAACAGCTTGACAGCCTCTGCTTCTGTAAAGCCCATAAAAAGTGTATCTATGTTTTCTTTCAGTGCTCCCTCCTGAAGAAGCGCCGCAAACTGGCGGGAAGCCCGGACAAGATGTTCATCATCAGGATCCGTGGAGACGATAATTCTGCTTGGATAAAGATTATCGTAAAGCGCTTTGGATTCACGGAGAAATTCAGGACTGAAAATAATGTTTGAGGTATTGTATTTTTTACGGACATTTTCGGTGTAACCGACAGGTATGGTGGATTTTATAACCATAACAGCGCCAGGATTTACTTTCATAACCAGCTGGATAACAGCCTCTACAGCAGAAGTGTCGAAATAGTTTTTCTGACTGTCGTAGTTTGTAGGTGCGGCAATGATAACAAAATCTGCATCTCTGTAGGCGGCTTCACCATCCAGGGTTGCAGTGAGGTCGAGATCTTTTTCTTTAAGATATTTCTCGATATATTCATCCTGTATGGGAGATTTCCGCTGATTCAGCATTTTGACCTTTTCGGGTATGATATCAACGGCTGTTACATGATTGTGCTGTGCAAGCAGAGTCGCAATGGAAAGTCCGACGTAGCCGGTTCCTGCAACTGCGATATTAAGTGGAGAAGGCGAAGGCAGTCTGGAAGGAAGACCTGTACTCACAAAAACCTGATCCGGTTCAAAACCGAGAACTTCACAAAGCTGTTCCAGCTGGGAAATTGACGGAATGAAGTCTTCCTTTTCGAGCCTGGAAATAAGAGAACGGTTGATTCCTGTGGACTCGGACAGTTGTTTCTGCGTCATGCCAAGTGATTTACGGTGGCTGGCGACAAGCTGAGAAAGTTTTTTCTGGGATAATTTTTTCATATAAAAAATCCTTTTATGGCAAAAGTTATTTTAAATAATAAAATGACAATCCAAATACAAATAGAATATTTATTTATATTAAAACAAAAACAGATAAAAAACAAGAGAAAAATGAAGAAATGGTGTGGAAGATAAATAAGAAAGATGTTATTTAAAATAACAAAAAGAACGAAGAAAGAAATATAAATGTAAAATTATGTTTACAAAAAAAGGATATTTACTGGTATACTAAGACATAAAATATACAGCAGTCCAGAGGGAAGAGGAAACATGGGGAAAAAACTGAAAATCACAAGAAAAAGTAAGAAAATTATTCTGGGGATCTGCGTGACAGCTGCGCTTGCACTTGTTGTCGGGCTGTTTTCTTATATATATGTGGCAGATCATAACACGCTGGGGCGCAAAATTTCTGTTTACGGCCTTGATGTGTCGAAATTGACGGTACCGAAGGCAGAGCAGAAAATACTTAAATCATTCCAGAACCGTAAGGTGGTTTTTCAGGAAGACGGAGCGGAGGTTTATGAGACAACACTGGGAAATCTGGGATACAGCATCAATGCGGATGACCTGAGATCACAGCTGGAAGATCTTCGTAAGAAAAGAGCGGCAGACAGACATCTTCTCGCAACGCAGGAAGATTATAAGATACAGTATCAGCTGAATAAAGACGAAAACCAGGAAAAATCAGTACTTGTATCCGGGAATTTCGGGGATAAAGAACGGACTGCTTCTGTAGATGCAGCAGTTCAGTATGATGAAAAGCAGAAAAAATATGTAATGGTAAATGAAACACAGGGAAATATGATCGATGAGGCACGTCTTAAGGCGTATGTGGATCAGACCCTGGATTCTGTTTTTCAGACAGATCTTCTGGGAGACGATGTGACAGTTACCATGGGAACGGAAGTCTACCAGCTTCCGGTCAGTGCACAGTCAGAAGAAATGCAGAATAAACTTACAAATCTGAATGCCAGACTGGATACATACAGAAACATGACAGTCACTTATACATTTGGAAGCGAAACAGAAGTTCTGGATGGCAGTACGATTGATTCCTGGCTGAAAATAGATGGAGAAAATGTCAGCGTTGACCAGAATCAGGCGAAGGCATATGTGGAGAATCTTGCAACGAATTATAATACTATTTATGTGCCGAGAACTTTTCATACATCATATGGAAGTGATGTGACAGTGTCTGACAACGAATACGGATTTCAGATCGATCAGGAGGGAGAACTGAATCAGCTGCTCCAGGATCTGGAAACAGGAACACCGGTGACAAGGGATCCGGTATACAGTATAGCAGGAATGCAGCGGAACGGTCGTGATGATCTGGCAGGAAGTTACATTGAAGTCAGCCTAGATAACCAGCACCTGTGGCTGTACAAAGATGGTGCGCTGGTTACTGAGACAGACATTGTCAGCGGCGCACCGACACCGGAAAGAGAAACTATGAGAGGCGCATGGCCGATCGCATATAAGGCGAGTCCGTATACACTTACCAGTGACCAGTATGGATATAACACTACAGTTACTTACTGGATGCCGTTTGTATATGGTCAGGGTCTTCACGATGCAACGTGGCAGTCTTCTTTTGGCGGCAACAGGTATAAATCCGGAGCAGGCAGCCATGGATGCGTAAACCTTCCCAAAGATCAGGCGGCAATAATCTACAATGCCATTGACGGAGGATATCCGATCATCATATATTAAATACGTTGCTGTGAACAGTTACTTAAATACTAGCCGGCTCTTCATAAGGGAGCCGGTTTTATTGACTTTTATCAGGCAAAATTGTATAATAAAATAATGGCTGAAAGGGGGAAATTTATGACACATAAAACCGGTCTGGAAGATTATTTTGTGATTCGCAACAACAAAAAAATGCGATTTGGTTATACGACAGGTTCCTGTGCGGCAGCAGCTGCCTCAGGGGCGGCGCAGATTCTTCTGGGAGGCAGGGAGATAAAAGAAGTGTCACTGATGACCCCAAAAGGAATTCTTCTTCATCTGGAACTTGCAGATATAAGCAGAGAAGCGGATGCTGCTTCCTGTGCGGTAAAAAAAGATGCCGGAGATGATCCGGATACTACGGACGGAATTCTCATCTATGCGAGAGTTGAAAAGAACAGTGATATTACGGCACCCCGGATCACTGTTGACGGAGGTATCGGAGTCGGACGTGTGACAAAGCCGGGGCTTTCGCAAAAAGTAGGAGAAGCTGCAATTAATCCTGTTCCGCGCAAGATGATATATAAGGCAGTGGAAGAGGCAGCAGGTCAGTTTGATTATGAGGGAAAACTGAAAGTTACCATTTATGTACCTGAAGGAGAAGAAATCGCCAGAAAGACTTTTAATCCAAGACTTGGTATTCAGGGAGGAATTTCCATTCTCGGCACATCAGGAATTGTGGAACCAATGAGTGAAAAAGCGCTTATCCGCAGCATAGAAGTGGAAATGACCCAGCATGTGAGCCAGGGAGAAAAATATCTTCTTGTCACACCTGGAAATTACGGCGCTGATTATCTCAGGGAACATATGGAACTTCCTTTTGAAAAAAATATCAAATGCAGTAATTATGTAGGCGAAACGATAGATATGGCAGTGAATATGGGAGCGAAGGGAATCCTTTTTGTCTCTCATATAGGTAAGTTTGTAAAGGTTGCGGCTGGCATTATGAATACACATTCACACAGTGCTGACGGTCGTATGGAGGTCATTTGTTCCAATGCGATACGTGCCGGGGCTGGCATTGAGTGTGCAAGAGAGATCCTTGCATGTAACACGACAGATGAAGCACTGCATATTCTGGAGAAACACTGCATACTGCATGAAACAATGAAAGAAATTACAGACCGGATACAGTTTTATCTGGATCACAGGTCTTATGAACAGATTCTTCTGGGAGCAGTTGTCTTTTCAAATGAGTTTGGATACCTTGGACAGACACCGCATGCAGAAGAACTGATCACAAAAATTAATCAAGGAGTGAATTGACATGATACATTTTGTAGGCGCAGGACCGGGAGCACCGGATCTTATCACAGTAAGGGGAAAACAGTATCTGGAGGAGGCTGATGTGATCATTTATGCAGGGTCACTTGTAAATCCCCAGCTTCTGGAATACAGCAAAGATGTCTGCACGATTCATAACAGTGCGAAGATGACACTGGAAGAAGTAATTGCTGTTATGGAAAAAGCAGAAAAAGAAGGAAAGATGACAGTACGTCTCCATACAGGAGATCCCTGTATTTATGGAGCGATCAGAGAACAGATGGACATTCTTGATGAGAAAGGAATCGTATATGATTACTGCCCGGGTGTCAGCGCTTTCTGCGGTGCGGCAAGTGCACTGAATCTGGAATACACACTTCCGGATATCTCACAGAGCGTGATCATTACAAGAATGGAAGGACGTACCCCTGTTCCATCCAAAGAAAGTATCCAGTCTTTTGCAGCACATCAGGCAACTATGGTTGTTTTTCTCAGCACAGGTATGCTGGAAGAACTGAGCCGCAGACTGGTTGAGGGAGGATATAACGAGGATACACCGGCTGCGATTGTTTATAAGGCAACCTGGCCGGATGAAAAGAGCTTCGTCTGCACTGTAGGCACTCTGGCAAAAACAGCAGCTAAAAACAATATTACAAAAACAGCACTGATGATCATCGGGGATTCTGTTAAGGGTGCGCATTACGACCGCTCGAAACTCTATGATCCTGAATTTACCACAGAGTTCAGAAAAGCAACAAAGTAACAGTATGGAGGAATCTTCCATGAAAATATCCATGATCTGTTTTAGCATGACGGGAGCGGCAACTGCTGAAAAACTGAAACAGGGTCTTGAGAAACAGGGGAATGAAGTTTCATTGTTTTCAAAAAGCAAATATCTGGAAAATTCTGTTTCTGTAAGTACAGAACAGTGGGCAGGGGAAAGATTCTGCCTGGATGACGGACTGATCTTTGTGGGGGCATGTGGAATTGCAGTGAGAAGCATTGCTCCTTATGTTGCGAGCAAGAAAACAGATCCGGCTGTTCTGGTCATTGATGAATGCGGAAAGTATGTAATATCACTTTTATCCGGGCATCTGGGCGGCGCAAATGAGCTTGCCCAAAAAGCAGCAGATATTCTGGAAGGACAGGCAGTCATCACAACGGCAACAGATCTTCACAGCCGTTTTGCTGTGGATGTTTTTGCACGCAGGAATCACTGTGGGATTTTTTTTATGAAAGCTGCCAAAGAAGTTTCAGCTGCAATTCTTGCAGGTGAGACCGTTGGTTTTTACAGTGAGTTCCCGTGGAAGGGAAAACTTCCAGGGGGGCTTGTTGTGTGTGACAGTACAGGAAAAGACCGGGATGGAAATATACCAGAAACCGGGATTGTACTGACAGTACATACTTCATGTATGCCATTTGCCTCCACAGTACAGATTGTTCCGAACATCCTAACGCTTGGGATGGGATGTCGGAAAGATAAAGAATCTGAGGCTGTGAAGATCGCAGCAGAAGAATGTCTCAGCAGGGCAGATATCAGAAGAGAGGCAGTTGAAAAAATCGCCAGTATTTCGCTCAAGAAAAATGAGCAGGGACTTAAGCATCTGGCAGAAAATTGGCAGATTCCTTTTGAAACATATGAAGAAGAACAGCTTAGGGAAGTTGCAGGAGATTTTACTCCCTCTGCATTTGTAAAATCAATTACCGGAGTAGACAATGTCTGTGAGAGAAGCGCAGTGCTTGGCTCAGATAATGGAAAACTCCTCATAAAAAAAACCGGAGGAAACGGTGTGACAACAGCGCTTGCGATCCGGAAATGGGAGGTACGTTTTGAATAAAATATATGTAGTTGGAATTGGACCGGGAGGCTGTGACCAGATGACCGGAATTGCAATGAATGCACTGAAAGAAAGCGATACGATCATCGGTTATACAGTTTATGTTGACCTTGTAAAAGATACTTTTCCGGATAAAGAATTTCTTACAACACCGATGAAAAAAGAGGTAGACCGCTGTGTGCTTGCATTTGAGGAAGCCATGAAGGGTAAAAGGGTTTCCATGATTTGCAGCGGTGATGCAGGTGTTTACGGAATGGCAGGCCTTATGTATGAAGTAGGCACAAAGTATCCGGAAGTGGAACTGGAAATCGTGCCTGGTGTCACAGCGGCACTTGGCGGGGCAGCAGTTCTGGGAGCACCGCTTATCCATGATTTCTGTCTGATAAGCCTCAGTGATCTTCTCACTCCATGGGAAAAAATCGAAGCTAGACTTCTGGGTGCGTCACAGGCGGACTTTGTTATCTGCCTTTATAATCCGTCCAGCCGAAAACGCCATGATTATCTGCAGAAAGCATGTGATCTTATGATGCAGTATAAATCACCGGAGACAGTCTGCGGAACGGTATCCATGATCGGTCGTGAAGGCGAGGAATATCATGTAATGACATTGAAGGAACTCCGTGATACAGAAGTCGATATGTTTACAACTGTCTTTATCGGAAATTCCCAGACAAAAGAAATCAATGGCAAGATGGTGACACCACGGGGATACAGAGATGTATAAAGCAATTGTTTTTGCAGGAACAACAGAAGGATATGAGATCAGCCGTTTTCTGGCTGAACATAAGATCTATACTCTTGCCTGCGTTGCAACAGAATACGGAGCAAGGTCATTGAGTGAAAGCGAATTCCTTCACGTGAAGGCAGGACGTCTTACAGAAGAAGAAATGAAAAAACTATTTCAGGAGCAGAAGCCGGAGATGGTCCTTGATGGAACTCATCCTTACGCAAAGGAAGTGACGCTTAATATCAGAAGTGCTGCAGAAACAGAAGGAATCCGGTATATTCGTGTACTTCGTGGACAGGGCGAAAGACAGGAAGCCGTTTATGTGGATTCAGTGGAAGAGGCTGCTGAATTTCTGAAGAATACAGAAGGAAATGTCCTCCTTACAACAGGAAGCAAGGAACTGAAAGCCTTTACTTCTGTTGAGGATTACAGAGAGCGTTTTTATGCAAGAGTTCTGTCACTTCCATCTGTAGTGGAAACCTGCAGTTCTCTCGGATTTGAGGGGAAACATCTTATTGCGATGCAGGGACCGTTTTCGCAGGAAATGAATGAGGCGATACTGAGACAGTATCAGTGCAGATATCTGGTAACAAAAGATTCGGGCAAAGCAGGCGGATTTGAAGAAAAAATCCAGGCAGCCGAAAACTGTCAGGCAGTTTCTGTAATTATAGGGCGTCCGCTCAAAGAAGAGGGAGTTTCAGTGAGAGTGTGTAAACGTGAATTAATGGAGCGTTTTGGACTTGAAAGTCACCCTCACATAACATTACTTGGAATAGGAATGGGGAATCCGGATCTTCTGACCGTTCAGGGCAGGAAATGCCTTGAAGAAGCAGAACTGATCATAGGCGCCAGAAGGATGGCCGATTCTGTCAGCCTTCCTCATCATGATGTGTTTTATGAGTACAGAAGTCAGGAAATTCTGGATTATATTCAGGCGCATCCGGAATATTCCAGGATCGTGATAGCTTTGTCAGGAGATGTGGGATTTTACAGCGGAGCCCGTAAACTGAAAGAGCTTCTGGGAGAAAAAACAGAAATGATCTGTGGAATTTCCTCGGTTGTTTATTTTATGTCCAGGATTGGTCTTTCGTGGGATGACGCCAGAATCGTCAGTGCTCATGGTAAAAGCTGTAATCTGATATCGGAAATTTGCATGAATCATAAAGTGTTTGCCATTCTGGGACAGAAGGACAGCGTGGCGAAGCTGGCATCACACCTGACTGCATACGGAATGGGAGAGGTACTTCTTTATGTAGGCGAATATCTTTCTTACAAAAATGAGAAGATTTTTTCAGCGCAGGCAAAAAATCTGACAGAGTATGAAGGAGATCCTTTAAGTGTCCTTTGCACAGTAAATCCATCTGCCGAAAGTCAGCCGGCAACGCACGGACTTCCGGATGAAGCCTTTATAAGAGGCAAAGCACCTATGACAAAGACAGAAGTAAGGACAGTATCGCTGTCCAAACTGAGACTGAAGGAGGACTCCATCTGCTATGACATTGGTGCAGGAACGGGCTCTGTTTCTGTGGAGATGGCGCTCAGGGCATACAGAGGGCATGTATTTGCCATCGAAAAGAAAGAAGATGCGGCAGCTCTTCTGGAAGAAAACAAAAAGAAATTTGCACTGGAGCACATGCAGATCATACGTGGTACAGCACCGGAGGCACTCAGAGGACTTCCGATACCGACACATGCATTTATCGGAGGGTCTTCCGGAAATCTCAGAGAGATCGTGCATCTTCTTATGGAACAGAATCCATATGTCCGTATTGTGATCAACTGTATTACACTGGAAACAGTGGGTGAAGCACTGGAATGCATCAGGGAACTGAAAAAAGAGCAGGAAAGTGTGGACTGGGAGACAGAGGTAGTGCAGCTTGGCGTGGCAAGGTCAAAGGACATCGGACGTTATCATATGATGATGGGCGAAAATCCGATTTATATTATTACTATTCAGGCTCATGAGGAGAAAAACTTATGAAGACACCCAGGATCCTTCTGGCGGCAGGTGCCAGCGGAAGCGGAAAAACCCTGATCACCTGCGGACTTTTGCAGGCACTGGTAAACCGTGGAATAAAAACAGCTTCTTTTAAATGTGGTCCCGATTACATTGATCCTATGTTTCACAGCAGAGTGATTGGTACAAAATCCAGAAATCTGGATACTTTTTTTATGGAACCGGATATTACCCGTTATCTCCTTCAGAAAAATGCCAGAGACTGTGAGATTGCAGTTATGGAAGGCGTTATGGGGTATTATGATGGTGTGGCAGGGACTACCACAAGGGCAAGTGCCTATGATCTGGCTATGGTGACAGAAACGCCGGTGGTACTTATTGTGAACAGCAGAGGTATGAGTGTTTCGCTAGCAGCATATATCAAGGGTTTTCTTGAATACAAAGAAAACAGTGGAATACGTGGAGTGATTTTTAATCAGATGTCGCCTATGCTTTATCCGAGAATGAAAGAACTTGTGGAAAGTCAGCTGGGGATTTCTGTATTCGGTTATGTGCCGAAGGTGGAAGACTGTGTGATCGAGAGCCGTCATCTGGGACTTGTGCTTCCGGATGAGATTCCGGAACTTAAAGGCCGGCTGACGAAACTGGCAGATGTGCTGGAAAAAACGCTCGACATTGACGGAATCCTGAAACTTGCGAAGAGCGCACCGGAGATTTTGTCTGACAGAAGCCTGCCTGAAATAAACAGTGACTTTGGTTTCCGGCTTCCGGAACAGGTAAAGCTTGCAGTGGCATCAGATGAATCTTTCTGCTTTTTCTATGAAGACAATTTCAGACTTCTGCGGGAAATGGGTGCGGAACTTATACCTATTTCACCGATGAGGGATAAGAAACTTCCGGAGGATGCAGACGGAATTCTTCTCTATGGAGGATATCCGGAACTGAACGGCGAGTTACTTGAAATCAACTCCTCCATGCGGCAGTCTGTCAGGAAAAAAATAACAGAAGGACTTCCGTGTCTTGCAGAATGCGGAGGCTTTATGTATCTTCATGAACAGATGGAGGATATGAACGGCTCTGTACATGAGATGGCCGGTGTGATAAAGGGCAGGGCTTTCCGTACACCGAAACTTTCAAGATTCGGGTATGTGACTCTGACACAGCAGAAAGAGGTTCTGGGCAATAACTGTCTTGGAAATATTCCCGCCCATGAGTTTCACTATTTTGATTCGGAAAACTGTGGGGAAGCTTTTCTTGCTCAGAAACCTGAGAGCAGAAGAGCCTGGAAATGTATTCACGGAACGGACTCTGTGATGGCTGGTTTTCCACATCTTTATTATTACGGCTGCCCGGCAGTACCGAAGGCATTTCTCATGAAATGTCTTTCCTACAAAAAACAGCGGTGTTCCAGAGAACATCAGGAAGAGAGATAACATTGATGTATCATACGATCGCCCTGGCAGCAGGGTTTCTATTAGACCTTATATTCGGAGATCCAAGATGGCTCTATCATCCGGTCTGCTTTATCGGCAAACTGATCTCTGCACTGGAAAAGTTAATTCGTAAAGTATTCCCAAAAACACGGAAGGGTGAGCTTGCAGGCGGTTTTATGGAGACATTCCTGGTATGCTGCTTTTCTTTCGGGGTTTCAGCTGTGCTTTTATACCTGCTTTATCAGTATCAGCCCGTAGCCGGAGTGATACTGGAAACGTTCTGGTGTTATCAGCTGCTTGCAACACGTTCGCTGAAAGATGAGAGTATGAAAGTATATGACAGACTGAAAAACGGAACTCTTGAGGAGGCACGTTATGCAGTTTCCATGATCGTGGGAAGAGATACCGCAGAACTTACAGAAGAAGGCGTTACAAAGGCTGCGGTGGAGACCGTGGCGGAGAACAGTTCAGATGGTGTGATCGCCCCGATGATCTATATGGCAATTGGCGGAGCACCGCTGATGTTTCTTTATAAAGGCATCAATACCATGGATTCCATGCTGGGATACAAAAACGACAGGTATCTTTATTTTGGCAGATGCAGTGCAAAGCTTGATGATGTGGCAAATTATATCCCGGCAAGGATTTCCGGATGGCTTATGGCGCTGGCGGCTTTTGTCTGTGGCCTTGATGGCAAAAATGCCATTCGCATTTACAGGAGGGACAGAAGAAATCATGCAAGCCCCAATTCAGCTCAGACAGAGGCGGCAATGGCGGGAGCACTTGATGTGCAGCTTGCAGGTAATGCATATTATTTTGGAAAACTATATGAAAAACCTACAATTGGAGATTCTGTAAGAGCAGTTGAAGTTGAGGATATCCGGAAGGCAAACCGTCTGCTTTATGCGACAGCCATACTGGGCATCATCTTATGTCTGGCGATCCGCCTGGCAGTGACAGGGGTATGAGTTTGGAATATAGCATAAGTATAACGGCAGGAGGACAGAGATTATGACAAAACATAAACATGGCGGGGATATTTATTCGTATAAAGACTGTCTTGATTTTTCGGCAAACTGCAATCCGCTTGGAACACCGGAAAGCGTTCGGCAGGCAGTGTATGACAGTGTTGACAGACTGAAAGACTATCCTCAGGTTGGATATGCACCGCTGCGGAATGCGATCGCAGAGTATGAAGATGTTCTGCCGGAACATGTGATCTGCGGAAACGGAGCGGCAGAGCTGGTATTTTCTCTGTGTCAGGCTGTGAGACCACGTAAAGCACTGATACCTGTGCCGACTTTCGCAGAGTATGAGCAGGCACTTGAGAGTGTGGGGTGTCAGGTGGAACATGTGCTTCTGAGAGAAGAAGACGGATTTCAGATGCAGGAAAATTTTATTGACTGGCTTCACAAAGATCTGGATATGGTATTTCTCTGCAATCCGAATAACCCTACAGGAGTTCTTATAGACAGAGAATTTTTGTTTCGGATATTAAGAGTATGCAGAGAGATGGGAATTCTTCTTGTAGTAGATGAATGTTTCCTTGATTTTGTGGAGCAGGGAATGCGGTATACGTTGAAAGCGCAGCTTTCCAGATACCATAATCTTTTTATACTGAAAGCTTTTACAAAACGTTATGCAATGGCTGGTGTGCGTCTGGGATATGGAATTACAGAAAACACTGAACTGATCGAAAAGATGACACAGGTTACACAGCCATGGAATATTTCCGTGGTAGCGCAGGCGGCAGGTGTGGTGGCACTGAAAGAAACAGCATATGTTGAAAAGGGACGAAACCTGATCTTTGGGGAAAGTCCATGGCTGAAAGATGAACTTGGAAAGCTTGGGATGGAAGTTTATTCATCCAGGGCAAATTACATCTTTTTTAAAGGTCCGTCGGGGCTGTTTGAGGCAGCGGTGAAACAGAAGATACTGATCCGTGACTGTGGCAATTATCCGGGACTGAAGGCCGGATTTTACAGAATTGCAGTGCGTACACATGAAGAAAATGAACAGCTGATCAGAGGACTTAAGAGTGCACTGGAAGAAATGGCAGAGAATCATGCCAGAGAACTTCAGGAACAGTTGTGATACCGGAGGATAATGAAATGGCAAAAACGATCATGATACAGGGAACCATGTCAAATGCAGGCAAAAGCCTTCTGGCAGCCGGACTGTGCAGGATTTTTCATCAGGACGGATACAGGGTGGCTCCCTTTAAATCCCAGAATATGGCACTGAATTCTTTCATCACTTCAGAAGGCCTTGAAATGGGAAGGGCACAGGTAATGCAGGCAGAAGCAGCAGGGATAGAACCGTCTGTTCTTATGAACCCCATACTTCTGAAACCGACTAATGATGTGGGCTCACAGGTTATTGTAAACGGAGAAGTGATCGGAACCATGAGTGCCAGAGATTATTTCAGATATAAGAAAAAACTTGTTCCTGATATAATGAAGGCGTTTGATATGCTGGCAGAGCAGAATGATATCATTGTGATCGAGGGTGCGGGAAGTCCGGCCGAGATCAATCTCAAGACAGAAGATATCGTAAATATGGGCATGGCAAAGATGGCAAAGGCACCGGTGCTCCTTGTGGGAGATATTGACAGAGGCGGTGTGTTTGCGCAGCTTTACGGCACAGTAGAGCTTTTGGAAGAAGATGAGAAAGACATGGTAAAAGGCCTCATCATTAATAAGTTCAGGGGAGATAAGACAATCCTTGACCCGGGAGTTGCGATGCTGGAAGAAAAATGTAAAATTCCGGTGGTAGGAGTTGCTCCATATCTGGATATCCAGGTGGAGGATGAAGACAGCCTTACAGAACGGTTTGACAGACATCAGGAAATCGGAGTGATCGACATGGCAGTTATCCGTGTCCCGAGAATTTCAAACTTTACAGATTTTAACCCTCTGGAAAGTATTCCTGGAGTTTCTCTTCGTTACGTAAAACATCCTTCTGAACTTGGAAATCCGGATGTGATTTTCCTTCCTGGAACAAAGAATACAATGGAAGATCTTCACTGGCTGAGAGAGAGCGGAATGGAAACACTGATTCTTAAAGCTGCATCAAGAGGAACCTTTATATTCGGAATCTGCGGCGGATATCAGATGCTGGGAGAGACTTTAAGTGATCCATATGGAGTGGAAGCAGGTGGTTCCATTCGTGGAATGGGCCTTCTGCCTGTAGATACGGTATTTGCAGAAAAGAAGACAAGGACCCAGGTAACAGGAAGATTTCTGGAACTGAATAAAGAATTTGCGTTTCTTAAAAATGTGGAATTTACAGGCTATGAGATCCATATGGGTGAGAGCACCTGGAAAGATGGCGGTCATGCCAGTACCTTTACAAGGGATACTGTGACAGGCAGTGAAAAGACAGAAGGAACTTTTTATCATAATGTATGTGGAACCTATGTGCATGGGATTTTTGACAGAGAAGAAGTTGCACTTGGACTTGTACGTGCAGTTGGTGAGAAGAAAGGCATTGATGTTTCTGATATGGAAGGTGTTGATTTTGCTGCATTCAAGGAGACTCAGTATGATATTCTGGCAGCGGAATTACGGAAACATCTGGATATGAAAAAAATCTATGAAATTTTGGATGAGGGAATCTGATAAAGCTGATATGAGCAGTGATGAGGGAGAAGGAATACGGACAGATGAAAGTTGAACTTGAAAATGTAAAACCTATGGAAATAGAAAAACGTAGTTTTGAGATTATCACGGAAGAGCTGGGTGATACTCCGCTTGTGCCGGGGACAGAGCTTGTAGTGAAACGATGTATTCATACGAGTGCGGATTTTGACTATGCGGAAAACCTCTGCTTTTCCGAAAATGTTATCGAAAAGGCAATGGAGGCAATAAAAAACGGAGCCTGTATTGTAACAGATACACAGATGGCAAAAGCAGGGATAAATAAACGTGCACTTTCCCGATATGGTGGTGAAGTATACTGCTTTATGTCTGACGAAGATGTGGCAGAACTGGCGAAGAAACATGGAACCACAAGAGCAACGGCAAGTATGGATAAGGCTGCTTCTCTGGATCGTAAGCTGATCTTTGCAATCGGCAATGCGCCCACAGCACTTGTGCGTCTCTATGAACTGATCGAAGAGGACAGACTTGCTCCGGAACTGATCATAGGAGTTCCGGTCGGCTTTGTCAATGTAGTACAGTCAAAGGAGCTGATCATGACTGCAAATGTTCCGTACATTGTGGCGAAAGGCCGCAAAGGTGGAAGCAATATCGCAGCCTGTATCTGTAATGCACTACTGTACATGATTGACAACAGAAGAGACTGATGACTGCAAAAAACTGACAGATAAGATATTGCTTTTGTAAATAATAAGTAAAAATCGTCAAAAAACACAAAGACACAGATGAAAGGCCTGTGTCTTTTTTTTGTACCTAAAAACAAAAAAACGTTCCTACAATTTGTAGGAATGACGACGACGTATATGATAAAAAATGCGGCTGGAATTTTGTATTTATTTTGATACAATTAATTTATAAAAGAAATGGGACTCAAATGGGGAATCCGGAAACGGATAAAACTATATTTTATGGGAGGATAAAAAATGATAATCATAGGCGAAAAAATCAACGGATCTATTCCTTCTGTAGCGGAAGCAATCGCAAACAGAGATGCTGAGCTTATTAAACAGAGAGCAATCGCACAGGCAAATTCAGGTGCAAGTTTTATTGACTGCTGTGCATCTGTTCCGGAAGCAGAAGAAGTAGAAACCCTGAAATGGATGATCGACTGTATCCAGGAGGTTACAGATCTTCCGATTTCTGTAGACAGTCCGAGTGCAGATGTTCTTGTTCAGGCATACAAATTCTGCAAGAGACCTGGTATTTTTAATTCAGTATCAGGAGAAGGGGACAAGATCGACAAGATTTTTCCTGTTATGGCACAGCCGGAAAACAAAGGCTGGCAGGTGATCGCACTTCTGAGTGACGACACAGGTATCCCGAAATGTGCGGAAGACAGACTGAAAGTATTTGACAAGATCATGGCAAAAGCAAAAGAGTATGGGATCTCACCTGATCGTATTCATATCGATCCGCTGGTTGAGATGCTCTGTACTTCAGAAGATGGAATTGAAATGAATATAGAAGTAATTTCGACTGTCAGAAAGCAGTATCCATCAATACATATCACAGCGGCAGTAAGTAATATTTCTTTCAATCTGCCGGTACGTAAACTGATCAACTATGGATTTGTTGTTCTGGCAATGAATGCAGGTCTTGACAGTGCGATCATGGATCCTACAAACAGAGATATGCTTGGACTCGTATATGCGACAGAGGCACTTCTTGGTCTTGATGATTACTGTATGGAATATATCGGAGCATACAGAGAAGGCATGATTGGACCTGTCAAAAAATAAAACAGAACTCATATGCGGAAAATGAGGATAAATTAAAAAAGCGGAGGTATTAGTTATGTCAAAAATTACAGAAGTAGCAGAATTAGTAGAAAAAGGTAAAGCAAAACTTGTAGGTGCAGCAGTACAGGCAGCTCTTGATGAAGGTTGTGATGCAACAGAAATTCTTAACAGCATGATCGATGCAATGGCTGTTGTCGGTGACAAATTCAAAAATGGTGAAATCTTTGTTCCGGAAATGCTTGTTGCAGCACGTGCAATGAAAAAAGGTGTTGATGTACTGAAACCACATCTTGCTTCCGGTGCAACAGGAAGCATGGGCAAACTGATTATTGCAACAGTAGCAGGTGACCTTCACGACATCGGCAAAAACCTTGTTGCCATGATGATCGAGAGTGCCGGATTTGAAGTTATTGATCTTGGTGTAGATGTACCTGCGTCAAAAGTAATCGAATGTTACAGAGAAAATCCGGATGTCAAAGTTATTGCACTTTCTGCTCTGCTTACAACAACCATGCCGTCCCTGAAAGATACAGTTGCAGCCCTCAATGCAGAAGACTTCAGAGGCAATGTCAAGATCATGGTCGGTGGAGCTCCTATTACCAAGGAATTTGCTGATGAAATCGGTGCAGACGGATATTCAGAGGACGCAGCAAGCGCAGCAGTTCTTGCAAAAGCTCTGGTAGCATAAATAAATCAGGAATCCCATTAAAGTTTATCTCAGGATAACTGAGGGCCGCTCTGTAATGTCTGTGCAGGTCATGGACGGCAGGGCGGCTTTTGGTTTATAATGAATGCAGAAAACAGTTACCGGAGGAATGGTATGTACAGAGTAAAATTTATCAGAGAAGGAAAAGAAATCCAGGTGGAAGCCGGAACCAAAATCCTTGAGGCAGAGAGAATGGCAGGTCTTATACCTGATGCACCCTGCGGAGGGCAGGGAAAATGCGGAAAATGCCGTGTGAAAGCGGACAGACAGTCTGTACTTGCCTGTCAGACAGAAATACGGAAAGATATGGAAGTGGATACTCTGGTGAGTGATTCCGGTTATGAGATACTGACAGAGGGATCAGAAAGAAAAGTGACTTTCAGGCCGGATCTTACGCAGCAGAAAGCAGTGCTTTGTAAGCCGGAAATGGGCGATAATTCATCAGAATGGGAAAGACTTGTACGTCAGCTTGCGAATGGAGATCATATAAAACCTGATCTTAAAATTGCTTCGGAATTATACAGATACAGAAAAGAAGCGGAAGAATGGTATGTGATCTGTGCAGGTGACGAGATTCTGGATATCAGCAGAGAAGAAAAGAAAATCTGTTTTGCTGCTTTTGATATCGGAACAACGACAGTAGTCGGATATCTTCTGGACGCACTGGATGGAAAGGTTCTGGCATTGAAAAGCAGAATGAACCCGCAGGCTCAGTACGGGGCAGATGTGATCATGAGGGCCAATTATGCACTGGAACATGGAACAGAAGAGCTGAGCAGCTGTATACAGAAGGCAGTTGATGAAATGACAGGAGAGCTGGCAGAAGATGCCGGAAGAGAAAGAACTGATATCTGTCAGGTATGCGTTGTGGGAAATACCTGTATGCATCATCTCTTTCTGGGAATTTCTCCTGCATCACTGGTACATGCGCCCTATAATCCTGCGTTCAGTCAGGGACTTACTCTGAAAGCAGAACAGTACGGACTTCATATTCACAGAAAAGGGCAGCTTATCATGCTTCCTGATATTGCCGGATATGTTGGTGCAGATACCTGTGGCTGTATTCTGACGCTCAGGCAGGATAAGCAGGAAGAGACAAGTCTTATGATAGATATTGGTACAAATGGTGAGATGGTTCTGGGAAACAGAGAAAGGCTTGCCTGTTGTTCTACAGCTGCTGGTCCTGCATTCGAAGGTGCGAAGATTGAATGTGGAATGCGCGGAGCCTTAGGAGCAGTAGATCATGTAGTATACAGAGATGGTAACTGGGAATATACAACAGTTGGAAATGCAGTTCCGACAGGTTTGTGCGGTTCCGGGCTTATCGACCTTGTTGCGCAGCTTTATAAAGCAGGGTTTATAGATGAAAGCGGCCACCTGGAAAGCAGACAGAAAAAATCAAATGTATTTATGCTTGTTCCGCCTGAAAAATCAGGAAATGACAGGGGCGTGTATCTGACGCAGAAAGATATCGGGGAAGTTCAGCTTGCGAAGGCAGCTATTGCAGCGGGAATCCATCTCCTTATGAAACAGCTTGGAATTACCGAAAAGGATATCGACAGAGTTTACATAGCAGGAGCTTTTGGAAATTACATGAATCCGGAAAGTGCAGCTGAGATCGGGATGTTTCCATTATCGCTTCTGGATAAGATCACTCCTGTGGGAAATGCAGCAGGAGAAGGTGCAAAGACAGCACTCCTGAATGCACAGGAACGAAAAGAAATGAATCAGGTGGTTCGTAATATTGAATTTGTGGAACTGGCAGCCTCACCGGAATTTCAGGACTGCTTTGTAGATGAACTCTGCTTTCCGGAAATGGAATAGGAGGAGTATATGATTGACATAAAAGAACTGGAAGAAATGGGAAAGAAGGCAGGATTTTCTCATGTGGCGCTTCTGAAAAGAGATACCATAGAACTGATGCCGGAAGTAAGGGAAATGTGCAAAAAAAACACCTGCCATATGTATAACAGGCGATGGAGCTGTCCGCCGGGCTGCGGAGATCTGGAAGAATGCAGGAAAAAAATCGAAAGATACAGAGAAGGCATCATAGTTCAGACAGTGGGACAGCTTGAAGATCCGATGGATGGAGAAACTATGATGGAAACAGAAGCTCTTCACAAACAAAATTTTTATGAGTTTGAAAAAATTCTCAGGGAAAGATGGCCGGGCATGCTTCCGATCGGAGCCGGATGCTGTACAAAATGTAAAGAATGTACATATCCTGATGCACCATGTCGCTTTCCTGATCAGGCTTTTTCCTCAATGGAAGCATATGGAATGCTGGTAACACAGGTATGTAAAGCGAACAGTCTGGATTATTATTATGGACCATGTACCATTGCCTATACAAGCTGTTATCTTCTGGAATAGAACAGGAGCCGAAAATATGAATGAAAGAGAAACGGAAGCATATCTGAAACGTATCGGATATGAAGATGAAATAAAAACAGACAGAAACTGTCTGGAGAAGCTGATGGAACACCAGCTTTGCAGTATTCCATTCGAGAATCTGGAATCTTTTGAGGAGGGCAAAGTTCCTTCGCTCGAAAGCTGTGATATTTTTGAGAAGATCATTATCCGGAAACGTGGAGGTTACTGCTTTGAACTGAATAAACTGTTTTATGAGTTTCTGGGTAAACTTGGATTTCAGGTTATGCCTGTGGCAGTGCGGATCCTCTGGAAAAAGGAAAAATTTCCCCCAATGCTTCACAGAGCAACGATAGTAAGTCTGCCTGACGGAATATATTACTGTGATGTCGGATATGGAGGACCAGGTCCGAAAAGACCGGTAAAACTGAAAGACGGTGTACATAAGGAACGTGACGGGGAGTTCCGGATCACTGTGAAACCTGAAAACACAAATGGTGAAGTTCTTGTAGAACGCAGAAAAGATGAAGATTTTCTGCCAATACTCCGTTTTGCACTTATACCTGCACTGGAAGCAGATTTTGAAATAATGAATTATTACTGTGCAAAAGCCCCTAATGTATTATTTACACAAAAAAGGGTAGTCAGTATCTGTGAGCCAGAGGGGAGTGTGGCACTGACCGGTGATGTGCTTACAATTCAGAAGGAAGACGGAAGCATAGAAACAAAAGTAAGTGAGTCTGAAGAGACCATTCGGATGTGGATGCGTTTTTATTTCGGACTGGAATATTAACCGAATCAAGGAAGCCCCCCTGCTTCAATTGTGAATATCCGCTTGACTAATAAAGAGAGGCCCGACAGTCAGATGACTTTCGGGTCTTTTTCCTGTATGAGCTGAAAACATATCTGTGTAAGCAGACGCTCCCTGGGATTGTCAAGATTAATGTGAGCAATCTTCTGAATCCGTTCCAGACGATAAGTCAGAGAACTACGGTGGATAAAGAGAGCTTTTGCAGTCTGAAGAGAGTTTCTTTCATGTTCAAGATAAACTTTAAGTGTCTGACAGAGTTCTGTGTTGTTTTTGCGGTCATATTCCTGAAGTTCTGTCAGGCGTGAAGAAACCAGAAGTTCAGGACTTATCTGATGACTGATCCGGGAAAGCATATACTCCAGAAGATAATCGTCAAAACGATAACACCAGATCATGCTCTGACTTTTTTTGCCGAGGCGGAGAGCAGAAACTGCCTGGATATAGCCCTGAGGGATCAGAAGAAAATCACGGAATCCAGAACTGACGCCCATTTTAAAAAGCCCTTCACGCATAATGATCGCAAGTGAACTGATCACATCAGAGGCCGAGGAGTGGTTGAAGGAAAGATTTACGATCACGACAATCCCCTGCTGATAGGTAAAGGCCAGCCCCTCCGGTATCTGAGCCTCGATATGGCCGAGTGTGGCAATAGATGAGTGCATACGGTCATCCTGCTGCTGTGTTTCCAGACGGAGTATCAGGTAACGGTCATGGCGGTTCCAGTTCAGGTACTGAATCTGGTCCGTGATCGCCTGAAGCTCGGAAATTTTGCCTGAAAGATAGTCAGCGAAAAACTGACGGGTATCATTTCCCATTGATATCTGAAACAGATTATGACGTCTGATACAAAGTTCAATAAAGGATCCAAGATATTCGAGCGCAAAAAAATGTCCAGGCTGGATCTCTGTCTGGAGTTCATCCACGCAGAGTCTACCCTGATAGTTCCCGTTTACCCAGAGATTCATATAAAGAATACGGTAGCCACGAAGTTCTTCAGAATAAATATTGGCACCGTGGGTAGTAAGGGTACGCTGATATTCGGCATCCAGCTTGAAATCCTGGATCAGGCTTAAAGGTGCGATAAGCTTCCCGGTCCGTTTGTCATGAATCCATTCAGACATACCGGTCACATGTCTCGGAGAGGAAAGAATATAGAAATTGGTGTCATGGGCAAAAACAGGATTATGAAAAATTTCAAGGCTTGCCTCGAGCATTTCATCAAGAGGGTTTACATTTCCCAGAGCAAGCTGAAGCTGGATATCCCAATTGTAATATTTTTCAAAGGTTTGCTGTATCTGGTTAAAGATATCCGAAAATGACAGAACCCCTTTTAGGTGAAGAATCCTGCAGCTTTCAGAAAAACAGGAGAGATTTCCGCTTCCTATAACAGCAAAGGCAATATTTTTATAGTGATAAAATTCTTCTGAAAGGGCAGTGCCGAAAATAAGGTACAGATAACAGGATTTCAGAGAAGTTCCGGGCTGGTATATGCGAAGACCATCGAGATTCAGGGGGTCCTCTCTGCCGATAATGGAAACATCTTCTTTTTTATCCGCAAAATCGTCGGCAATAATCTGAAGATTAAGATGAAAACCAGTGTGATGATCGCTGGCTGAATAATCGGTATTGTACAAAATATTCCCTCCAATTTATAAAAACCTTGTATTTACTGGTAATTATAACATGCTGCGGAAAAAATAAAAAGAAAATACAGAGAAATATTTTTGTATATATTTACAACAGTTGCTGTACAAAATGTATGAAGCAAAAGAAAAAGAATGAAGAAGTGTGCGGATTTACGAAAAGGAAAAAAATAGCTATACTGTAACTATTAAAAGTAACGTGAAGTTGTGGAAATGGCATTAACCGCTTGACAAGTTATCCAGTATCAGGCTGAGATTGATGCTGGATCCTGAAAACAAATAAAATTCATATGGACATAAAGGAGGAATCATTATGCTTAAGGCATCAGAAATTTTACTTGAAACAATAAAAAAAGACGGAAAACCAGAAAGACTTCTGAGACAGTATGAAGGAGCAACTTTCTTTCCGCCAAACCCTGCGAACAATTATGTACGTGGAAACCGTCATCGTGGTATGGAACCAATGAAAGATCTTTTCGGAACTGAAATTCTCTGGCCGCAGGAGCAGCTTGCTGCCATGCCTCATGTTACAGAAGACAACAAGGTTATTGATGATATCACAGAATGGAAAGATCAGCTTGTGATCCCGGATATCGTTGGCCAGTGTTCAGACCCTGCACTGTGGGAGCCATTTAAACAGAAAGCACAGGAGATTAAGGATTCCGGAAGCCTTTTCATGGCATTCATGCCTACAGGAGTTTTTGAGAGACTTCACTTCCTGATGGGATTTGAGGACATGCTGGTAAACTTCCTCCTGGAGCCTGATGATATGATGGATCTCTGCAATGCCATCGGAGAATATCGTTTCCAGCTGACAAAACTGATCGTAGATAACCTTCAGCCGGACATCATTCTTTCCCATGATGACTGGGGCTCAAAACAGTCGCTGTTCATAAGCCCGGATACATGGAGAGAATTCATTAAACCGCAGTATGAAAAATCCTATAAATATATGAAAGATCATGGTGTGATCATCATGCACCATGCAGATTCCTTTATGGAACCTATTGTGGAAGATATGGTTGATCTTGGAATTGATATCTGGCAGGGAACACTTCCACAGAACGATATTGTGAAACTTCAGAAACAGCTGGCTGGAAGAATGACTCTTATGGGAGGAATTGATGCTTCCATTGTTGACCGTGTGGATTCAACAGAAGAAGAAATCCGTAAAGAAGTAAGAAGAGCCTGTGAAGACTATGCACCGGGTGGACATTTTATTCCGTGTATCACTTACGGCGGACCCGGCTGTCTGTTCCCGCATGTTGATCCGATCATTGATGATGAGATTGCAAAATACAACAAAGAGACATATGGAATCTAAGTGAACAGACAGTAACGCGACAATAATAGCTGTTCTGCAATTCAATACAGGATTGTGGAACAGCTTTTTTTTTGGTAGAATAATAGTAACTATTAAAAAAGAAAGGGCAGATAAGACAGCATGACTATACTTGAAGAACTGGCACAGGCAGTGGAACACGGACACCCGAATGAAACAGAACAGCTGGTAAGAAAAGCCCTGGATGAAGGGGCAGACCCGGTTGTGCTTGTAGAAGATGTAATGGTACCTGCCATGCGCGACATAGGAGAAAAATATCGTAACCAGGAAGTGGATATTCCAGGAATCCTTTCATCTGCAAGAAGCGTACAGAAAGGATTTGCTGCAGTAAAAGAAATGAACCGGGATTATACAAAGAAAGAGTGCGGAACTATCATATTGGGAACCATTGAGGGAGACCTTCATGATGTGGGAAAAAATCTGGTTGCCATGATGTTTCGTGGAGCAGGATTCAAAGTCATTGATCTCGGTGTGGATATTTCCGAAAAGCAGTTTCTCCGTGCAGTAAAACAGAATCCGGAAGTTTCAATTGTATGCATATCTTCACTCCTCAGCACAACGCTTCCGGAGATGCGGCAGGTAGTAAAAGCACTTCGAAAAAATGATCCCAAACATAAATATAAGATCATGGTGGGCGGTGGTGCAGTGACTCGTGAACTTGCAGAAGAGATAGGAGCGGACGGCTACACGGATAACTGTGTGGATGCGGCAGAGATGGCCAAAAAATTCGTGTTATGATATCAGCTGGGAGAAGATCTTGAACTCAGGAGGAACAGAAATGAAACTGTCATCAGCATATATTCAGGAGCAGCTTCAAAAAGAATATCAGACTGTCGGTCAGGAAGGAATGCCAGGAAAATATGCACCTGATTTGTCAGAAAGCGCAGTAATTGATTCTGTACAGAGAATTTATGATGCATGTGACGAATGGGAAAACCGGCTCAGAGAAGAAGTGATGAGAGGAAGAAGCCTTCAGAGGATACTGAAACTTTCAGCAGACTTTATCGGCAATCCACTTCTTGTCATGAGTCTTGACTTTGATCTTCTCGGAGAGTCAGGAATAGAAACAATGCCTGAAAAATCCCGCCTGTTTCATAAGGACGGAATTGATATGGAATATATGAATGCACTGATGCAGAGCAGTGAATATCAGAAGATGCAGGATTCAAGGGAAACGGTTCTGTTTCCTGCCTATATCAGCGGAGTCAGAAGTCTCAACAGGAATCTCTTTCCGGAAGGAAAAAATGTCTGCAGGGTTGTCATGCATGAGTGGAACAGGAAATTTACGGAAGGAGATAAATGCCTTCTGGATACACTTGCAGATTATCTGGAAATTTTCCTGACATACAGTGAAAGTCTTGGTGGAGAAGATCCTCTTGCCGGAATCTTCAAGAAAATCCTGAGCGACAGGACAGCAGACTATATGGAAATGAGCAAAAAGCTCTCAACATATGGCTGGAGCAGTCAGCATACATATCTCAGCCTTATTCTTCAGCTTACTTATCTGAATCAGAAAAATCTTTCCACAAATGCTATCTGCCATTACATAAAACAGCAGTTTCCACAGTCGGTGAGCTTTTTGTTCGAGGGAGAGATCGTCACATTTTTTAATATGACTCTCCTCGAAAAAGATGCTGAAGATATAGGAAACGTGCTGACTTATTTTATCAGGGACAGTTATCTGAAAGCCGGTTACAGCAGATGTGTGAAGGGTCATATGTATTTCAGAAGACAGTTCATACAGGCGAGGACAGCGCTTGATGTAGGAAGCCGCAACAAACCATATGTGTGGATTCATCATTTTGATCAGATAGCACTTACTTATATTATGGAGCAGGTTACACGAAGACTGCCGGCTTCCATGATATGTCATGAAAATCTTCTGAAGCTGAAGGAGGCAGATGAAGAAAATCAGTCTGAGTATATGAAAACACTGCGTACGTATCTGGACGAAAATCTGAATGCGACAAGAACTGCGGAGGCTCTTTTTATCCACAGAAGTACTTTGCTTTATCGTCTTGACAAAATAAAAGAGATCCTCCAGTGTGAACTGGACGATCCCGACGAAAATTTTTATCTGAGTTTTTCCTTCAGACTTCTCGAACAGGAAGACGCTGAAGTATCGTTGTAAGATACAGCTGTAAGGATCAGCTGACGATCTCATGCAGAAGAATGCATGCAGGTGCAAAATCTTCCTCGCTCATGGAAGAACAGGAAAGAAGTAATGTGATATATCCGGGCTCTTCCCGGAGGATGCTTATGCGCAGTCCTCTGGAAAGAGCTTTTTGTTTCAGATCCTTTCCTGCAAATGAACAGGGAAGGGTGAGTGCAAGGCTTGTTCCTGCTGCACCGATCTGGATCTGACTGTCTGTACCGAAAATCTTCCTGACTTCCTGAAGCAGGGCTTTGGTTTTCTGGGAATAAAGGCGTTTCAGCCTTCTTGTCTGTGCAGCAAGATGGCCGTCACGTATGAACTGACAGAGAGCAATCTGTTCAGCCTTTGAAGCAGTCTGATTATAGAAGGAAGCACGCTGTCTGTAGCTTTCGGCAAGCGAAGGCGGAAGTACCATAAAACTGAGACGGATGGAAGGCAGTAGCAGTCTCGAAAAAGATCCGATATAGATAACTTCATGTCCTCCGGAAAGACTGTACAGAGAAGGTGTGGGTTTCTGCAGGTACACAAATTCATTTTCAAAATCATCTTCGATAATAAGACTTCCATGTGTACCTGCATAATGAACAAGCTCCATTCGCCTGGAAACGGGCATGATCTCGCCCCATTTGGTCATGTGTGCAGGAGAAACATAGATGATATCGCAGTCTTTGTCACGGTAATGTATCTGAAAACCATAGTCGGAAAAGACAGTACTTCCCTGAACAAAAGACGGTGTGGGGAAAGAAACGGTTTTCCTGTCAGCAACAAGGGGGCAGAGGATATGGAGAAGGCTCTGGACACCTGCACTGATCACAATATCATCAGGAGAACAGCTGATATTTCTGTGCTGGCGTACGTATTCACAGAGAACCTGGCGGAGGTCTTCCTCTCCCTGTGGTTCGCCGTAGGAGAGAAGACGTTCGTTCTGTCTGAGGGCGCTTTTGATATAGCGCTGCCACAGATCAAAGCGGAAACTTTCCCGGTCAACACCTGAAGAAGCAAAATCATATCTGACATCAGGGTGCTTCCGGGCGGTGTTTTTGTCCGGAGCAGGTTCCTGAGAGGCAATACCAGTAACATAATATCCACTCTGGGCTTTGGCGATGATGTAGCCGTCAGCAGCCAGCTGAAGATAGGCATTTTCGATGGTTGTACGGCTCAGCTTCAGTTCCTGGGCACATTTTCTGAGCGAAGGCATGCGGCTTCCCTCAGGCAGACGATGTTCCATGATCAGATCCCGGTAATGCTGGTAAACCTGTATATACAGACTCTCTTTCTGATTTTCCTGATGAAATGATAAACTCATAAACTGTCCTCTTAAAAATGAATAAAACTGGTTATTTTTTCGTATACACTTAAATGCTATTGTAAAACAGAATATCAAAAAAAACAAGACAGGAGTACTTACCTTGAAAAAAATAGCAGTACTGAATGATCTTTCCGGAATGGGAAAATGTTCACTGACAGCCGCAATTCCGGTGATCTCTGTAATGGGAATCCAGGCATGCCCGCTTCCTACAGCAATCCTAAGCTGCCAGACCGGATTTCCATCTTATTATTGTGATGATTATACAGACCGTATGGATATTATTATGGACGAATGGAAAAAACTCGATTTCCATCCGGACGGAATTTATACAGGATTTCTTGCAGATGCAGCCCAGGCAGACAAAGCTGTGAAATTTATGTATGAGTTCAAAACATCTGAGACGAAGATCCTCGTAGATCCGGTCATGGGAGATGATGGTGAAGAGTATCCGATCTATACAGAAGAGCTCTGCCGGAAGATGCGTTTCCTTGTAAAAGAAGCGAATATCATCACACCGAACCTTACTGAAGCTCTGCTTCTTCTTTATGGAAGGGAAAAAGCACATGCTGAATGGAATCGTCTGAGTGTTCTGGAAGAGGAAAAATATCTCAGCGAAATTGAAAAAACAGGACGGAGACTTACAGAAGAGTTTAAGGTAGAGGCAGTGATCACAGGTATCAGCATTTCTTCTGAAGGAGAGGCAGAGATGGGAAATCTGATCTGCCAGTCAGAATCACAGACCTGGATCACCACCCGCAAAGAAGGGGGTAGCTATTCAGGCACCGGTGATATTTTTGCATCTGTACTCAGCGCCGGAATGGTGAAGGGAATAGATACCGTATCTACTGTAAAAAAAGCAGTGGATTTTATATCGAAAGGCATTCATGATGCAGTACTGGAAGGAACAGACCGCAATGAAGGGATATGCTTTGAAGCACATCTTGCGGAGCTGGCGAAGTAACGAACATGAATTAATTCAACTGAAAAAAGCTCGTCTTCAGAATTTGTCTGAGGATGAGCTTTTGATTTTATAGTGTAACAGCTATTACACATTTTACAGATTTTTTTTCTTATAGATAAACCATGATGCAATGGCTGTAAATACCACCAGATAAGTGACCAGTATTCCGATTCCCGTAAAGGAAAGTCCTTCACCGGAGGCAATACCACGGATCATGTGGCTTGTCTGTGAAAGTGGAAGTGCGGCCACAAATTTACCGAGAAATCCCGGCAGTTTTTCTGTTGAAAAAAAGGTGTTGCAGAGGTATGCCATCGGCATGATGATGTAGTTGGAAAATCTCGGTACATCAGCATGATTTTTTGCAAGAAAAGAAACCACAACACCGATTGCGGAAAAAACAGCTCCGTTCAGCAGCATTACAAGAAATGACCATCCGTTCCAGATAAGACCTGTATCAATGGGGGCTGTCAGGATCAGAATGATTCCCCCGGCATAAAAACCACGGAGACTCCCTCCTATGATCTGTCCTGCGATAAACTGCCACAGCGGAGTGGGAGAGATCATCACCTGATCAAAAGCCTTCTCATACAGTCGCTGCACATTCAGGTTCTGGGCTATGGCATTGAAACTTCCGTTCATGGTAGTCAGGGAAACTACACCCGGGATCAGGAAGTTCAGATAAGGCTGTCCGTGGGACATAGTCTGTATACCCATACCGAAAACAACCAGATACATCAGTGGCGCAATCATGGCAGCCAGAGTGATCTTGTAAAAATCTCTTCGGAATTCGACCCATTTTTCCCATAAAATTGTAATTATACCCATGATGCTGACCTCCTATGACGGGGAAAGATGTTTTCCTGCACGTTCAACAAAAACATCTTCCAGAGTTGTTTCGCGAAGTGTTGCCTGTTCGGAAATTCCGGAAAGATAGGCAATAGCTTCCTGCCGGCTGCAAAAATAATGACTTATGGTTCCGTCAGCTGTAGGTTCATCTACGGTATATTTACCGAGGCTTTCGATAAGTCCTGACGGGGTATTGATCTCTTCGAGTTTACCGTGATCCATAAGCGCAACGCGTCCGCAGAGATTCTGGGCTTCTTCCATATAATGCGTAGTCAGAAGTATTGTCAGGTTTCTGTCATTGAGTTTTCGGAGAAGATTCCACATCTGGCGTCTGGAAAGAGCATCCATTCCTGCCGTAGGTTCGTCCAGAAGAAGAATATCCGGTTCTGTGAGAAGAGCACGACAGACCATCAGTTTACGTTTCATACCGCCGGAAAGTTTACGTACTGTACGCTTGCGGAATTTCAGAAGATCACAGAACTCAAGAAGTTCTTCAGTTCTTTTTTTGATTTCTTTACGTGGCATAAAATATAATCTGCCCTGATATTCCATGATCTCATCCATATTCATATCCTGGCGCATGGAATATTCCTGTGTGATCACGCTGATCTTGCGTTTCAGGTCCGGACGGCTTCTCGTCAGCGTCTGTCCGTCAATGAGGATTTCGCCTGAACTTGGGAGCAGAAGCGTAGAAAGAAGACTGATGGTTGTGGTTTTTCCAGCACCGTTTGGGCCAAGCAGACCGAAAAATTCACCGGTTTCAATTTTCAGATTCAGAGAATCCACAGCTGTAAAATTGTCAAATTTTTTGGTCAGATTACGTGTTTCGATCATTTATGCTCCTTTGCGATGATCAGAGAATAATAGCCGGCATCATCCGGAATTTCTTCCACACTGTGATAAATATGTTCGTCAGGCATTCCGCAGTTTTCTACCATGAGAACGTCACGGCCGCTTTTTGCCAGGATTTCTTTTACCTGGTTCATTTTCTTTCCGGATTTCATGAGAACGTAGTTGCCGGATTCTGTAAGTTCGTTGTCAAGGCGGTGAACAGCAGGTACGATGTGGAGCTGTTCATTCCATTCAGAAAGAGAAACATTCAGTCTTGCTGCAGCTGCACAGAAAGAGGTGATACCGCTGACTAGTTCGGTATGATATCCATCAGCTTCCACTCTGTGCTGCAGATAGGAGAATGTGGAGTATACACATGGATCACCAAGTGTCAGGAAAACAATGTTTTTGCCCTGGTCAAGATAGGATTCCAGTGTTTTTGCACCTTTTGCATGGTTGTGTTCCAGTTCTTCCGGATCATGTGTCATTGGCATATAGATTGGAAGAAGTTCTTTTTCTGCAAGTTCAGGAACAGCCTGTACTGCGATTTTGTAGGCAACAGTTTCTTTGACATCGGCTCCCGGTACTGCAATAATTTCGTTTTCTTGGATCAGGCGGACTGCTTTCAGTGTCATTAATTCCGGGTCTCCCGGACCAACGCCTACACCATATAAAGTTCCTTTCATTTGTAAAAGCCTCCTTAAAATGATTTTTGTATTTTACAAGTTGCTGTGAACGGAGTGAACAGTAACTTCACACATTCTTTTTATTATACTAGAATTATTAAGGGTTTGCAATGCAGGATTTGCTATGGTATGATGTGGGAATGGAATAGAATAGTGAAATTTATATATGCGGTCTGCCTGATGGAGTTGTATGAGAATGAATAATGCATGATGCTTTACGGGAAATATAAGCATACCAGCCTGTACATCACGGGCTTCGGAGACGTGATATGCTAAGATATAACCTGTCTGCAAAATGCATTCCTGAAAATTGCAAACTCGCCTTCGGCTCAGACAAGCAATTTTCACTCATAAAGCAGCCAGAACATATCTAAGAATATCAGACGTCTCCTGCAGAGTGTGATGTACAGGCTGGTATGTCATATTTCCCTGTATACTTCATAATTACAATTTTTGCTGCTCAAATTTCCATCAGCAGACCTTTATAGTTAATTTTTGAGGGTGAGAAAGCAGCGCTATGTTGATAGTGTGTACGAGCCTAATCGAGTGAATGTTGAGAAGACGTTGATTACATAGTTTTTGTTGGGTGGAGATGACAGACGGGTAGAGATGTAGTTCAGCAAAAACAAAGAAGCACGGATACTGCAACGCTCACGAGGCTTTCGTCGTGCAGGACGTGCCAGCTGCCGTCACCGAGCACAATGTCTGAGCGAAGCGAGTTCTGTGCGAATGACGGCAAATAAGCAAGGCACGGACTAAACAGAAAACGCAGTGTTGTCGCAGTACTCCGTGTTCTCAATGTTTTTGCGTGAATACATAAATACAAAATATAAGAATGTATAATTTATAAAAGAAAGTTGAGATATATCATGAAAAAAGTAACAAAAAAATGTTTTATGATGGCGGCAACAGCCACCATACTTATGTCAGTGTCTGCACCGGCATGTCTTACATTCGCTGGCTCAGCAGATACAAATGCAATGACCACCGATAAAGAAGATGGCGAATACTCCATACAGGTAGATCTAGAAGGAGGTAGTGGAAAAGCGAGCGTAACTTCTCCTACAATACTGAAGGTAGAAGACGGAAAAGCATATGCCCAGATTCAGTGGAGCAGTTCCAACTATGATTACATGATCGTAGATGAAGAAAAATACCTTCCCACAAACGAGGAAGGTATGAATTCCGTATTTGAGATCCCGGTACTCACAATGGATGAACAGATGCCGGTGATCGCTGATACAACAGCAATGGGAGCACCAAGAGAAATTCAGTATCACCTGACATTCTATTCAGATTCCATCGGTTCCAAAAGCCAGATGCCACAGGAAGCAGCGAAACGTGTAGTGGCAGTGGCGATGGTGATCATAGTAGGAGGTGGAATCCTCAATTATTTTGTAAATAAACGAAACCGCTGTTAAGGAAAAAATGATACAGCATTTCAGATTTTATTTTCGAAACCATTCTTTCATCACATCAAAAATCTGTACCAGCTCCTTTTCCTGGATCACATAAGGCATCATAGTGTACATGTAATTCAGGAAGGGACGGCTGAAAACGCCATGTTCATAAGCAAACTGCTGAAAGCCCTCAAGGGTTTTGCCATCATGTACTTCCACACAGGTGCAGCCGCCCATGATACGTATTTCCTTTATTCTCGGGTCAGTGAACCCGTCCATTTCCCTGTGGGAAATTTCCTCGATCCGATGGATCTTTTCCATATAATTATCACGTTCAAAAATTTCAATTCCCTTTAATGCCACTGCACATGCCAGGGGATTACCCATAAAAGTAGGTCCGTGCATCAGTGCGTGACGGTCATCATCACTGTAAAAAGCCTGGAATACTTTGTGGTTGGCAACAGTGACAGCATGCCCGATATAGCCGCCGGTGAGGGCTTTTCCAAGAACAAGGATATCCGGCAGTACAAGATCTGCTACAAAACGGTTTCCAGTACGGCCGAAACCAGTAGCAACTTCATCAAAAATAAGAAGAACATCATACTGCGTACAGAGTTCCCTTGCACGCTTCAGAAAAGAAATATCATACATCTGCATACCACCTGCACCCTGCAGAAGCGGTTCCACGATAAAGCAGTTCAGCTGGTCATGATATTTTTCAAAAACTTCTTCCAGTGCCGGAATCTCTGTTGGAATATGGATTACACTTTCTTTTTTGTCAAAGGCAAAATGATAATCTTCATCGTCACCAACTTCCATTGCCTTAAAAGTATCTCCGTGATACGCGTGTTCCAGGGCAAGTACAAGAGGGCGTTTCCTGCCCTGGTTTGTATTGTACTGCAAAGCCATTTTCAGTGATACTTCCACACCCACACTTCCGGAATCAGAAAAGAAACAGTAATCCAGATCACCGGGAAGAAATTCCTGGAGTTTCTGAGAAAGTTTTTCTACCGGATCATGAGTCAGACCGCCAAGCATTACGTGGCAGAACTTATCTGCCTGTTCTTTGATCGCAGCAGTAAGTTCCGGATGTTTATACCCGTGGATCATACACCACCAGGAAGAAACAGAATCAATTAGTTTCTGGTCTTCCGTATAAAGATAAACACCTTCTGCGTCAAAAATTTTATAGGGTTCTTTCATGGTTTTCATCTGTTCATATGGATACCAGATCATCTAAGGTTTACCTCCTCATAAAGTGATGTAAGTACGTCAATGTCAATATCAAGTTCTGTATCGCTGTCTTTTACCAGGGCGAGAGTGGGAAGACCTGTCATATCTTCACACATAAAAATATTGTCTTCCTCCATGACATTTCCGGGATGAAAATGATTAAAGATCATTCCTTTGAGAGGAAGATCATGAGCCTTCATATACTCAGCAGTGAGGACAACACTGTTGATAGTGCCAAGACCTGCATCTGCAATAAGAATACTTGGAAGCTGAAGTTCTTTTATTACATCTTCCAGCTGGATTTTTCGTTCGTCAAAACAGATGGGACACAGGATACCTCCGCTTCCTTCAACTGTGACATAATCATGTGTGGAAGCAGTTTTCTGAAACCCCTGTTTTACAATGGACATTTCAACTGGATTCCCCTCAATTCGTGAAGCAAGGTGAGGAGAAACAGCATTTTCGTAAACATAAGGACACATTTCATTCAGCGGCTGACGTATTCCGGAAATCTGCTGGACAAAAAGGGCATCTCCGGGTATAAGACTTCCGTCAGGACGGCGGTCATTACCACTCATTGCAGCCTTGTAGTAACCTGGATTTTTTCCACTTTCAGCAAGCTTTTTTACGATTAGACCAGTGATGAAAGTTTTTCCTATATCAGTTCCGGTTCCTGTGACAAAAAGTGCTCTGCTCATTTTTTACACTTCCTTCCAGTATTCAGGTGTTACATTGCGTCCCATATCCGTCAGCATTTTGCGGTCGCTCCGGATTGTGGCGCAGGCAACAGTAGTCAGCATGTTTCCGGTAATAGAAGCGGAGGCACCGGCTTTGAACGCAGTCTCTCCGTCATTGGTAAGGAGAGCCCGGCCTGCAGCCAGACGGATGTTCGCATCAGGATTGATGTAGCGGAAAAATGCAATCGTGCGGAGAATGTCTTTCTCGGACAACTGTGGAAGATGTTCCAGGGGAGTTCCGGGAATCGGCATCAGAGCATTGAGTGGGATAGAGTCAATACCAAGTTCAGCAAGACTGATGGCCATGTCCAGACGGTCCTCCCAGGTTTCACCCATGCCAATGATACCACCGGAGCATGCACACATTCCTTCAGCTTTGACTTTTTTCAGAGTTTCGATTTTCATATCGTAGGTGTGAGTGGTGCAGATGTTGGGAAAATTTCTCCGTGAGGTTTCGATATTGTGATGATAGCTTGTCACGCCTGCTTCATGGAGTCTGTGGAGCTGTTCGGAAGTCAGAAAGCCCATGGAAGCACACAGGTCGATTTTGCATTCTTTATGCATGGTTTCATAGGCATGGATAGCCTGGTCGAATTCTTTCCCTGTCAGGGCTTTTCCTGCTGTGACAATGGAGAAACGGTCAACACCTTCGGATTCATTCATACGACAGGCCTCGAGGATTTTTTCTTCCGGAAGAAAATCATAGACTTCACAGTTGGTATGATTATGTGCTGACTGTGCACAGTATTTACAATCCTCCGGGCAGCGGCCGCTGCGTCCGTTAATAATGGAGCAGAGATCGACTTTGTCTCCGATACGCGCTTCGCGGATCTTATCGGCACCTTCTGTAAGCTGGTCAAGATCACAGGTAAGGAAGAAGGAAAGGTCATCTTCACGGGTTATTCTTCTGCCGTCAATGATTTCCTGTGCGAGTATAAGTGGATCAGTGAATGTATTCATATCAGTTTTCCTCCGTATGTAATGAAATTGGCTGAAGTGGCTGTGGAATTGTATATTGACTGATTACAGGCCGGATTTTTTTCGCAAGTACTGCACCGAGAAGACTGAGGCAGATGTCGCCCGGAACAGCAAGCAGGAAACAGTAAAGAAACAGCGGCCATACAGCAATAGGTGTATTGATCACATAGTTACAGATGATATAGTAGTAGATCATTCCTACTGCATAGACGAGCATAAGTCCTGCAAGGTTGGCCATAAGGTATGTGAGGACAGTCTTTTTGCGAAGGTTTTCTGCAATTTTTCCGGTCACATAAGTTCCGATGCAGAAACCGATGATATAACCGAAACTTGGTTTAAATACATACCATAGACCGCCGCCTTCTGAAAAAATCGGAAGACCGGCAAGTCCAAGTACCATGTAGGCAATTACGGAGAAAGCACCTTTCCGGGCGCCGAGAAGCAGTCCGGCGAGCATGGTGAAGAGATACTGCAGTGTAAAAGGTACAACAGGTACCGGGATTTTGATAAATGCGCCTACAGCAATAAGAGCTGTAAAAAGTCCGCAGTAGATCAGAGTTTTTGTTTTTGACATTTGTAAACCTCCTGGTATATTGTGGTTTACAATTATAAAATGACCTCCCACAATTGTCAACCTTCAAAATATTACAAGTTTACAATTTGGATGACCAACCAGCGTAAATATAATATGATACTTTCTTTGTACCCGTCTCTGCATTATTAAGAAAGTTTAAGGTTTACGCCCCTCTATTATGTGATAAGATATACCCATCGAAACCTTAGACAAAGGAGAAGATTCATTTGACAAAGGAACATATACTGATTATAGAAGATGATGCAGACATCCGTGAAGGAATACGGATTCTTCTTGAAAGTGAAAATTATACAGTCAGCGAGGCCGAAAATGGCAGAAATGGTCTTGAAACACTCAGCAGTGATACAGACCTTGTGATTTTGGATGTAATGATGCCCGGAATGTCCGGGATACAGGTATGCAAAGAAATTCGACGTTTTTCAAATGTTCCCGTCCTTTTTCTGACTGCAAAAGTGCAGGAAGATGATAAACTGACCGGTCTTATGGCAGGTGGAGATGATTACCTGACCAAGCCCTTTTCCTATGGGGAACTTCTTGGAAGAGTTAAAGCTCTTATACGCAGATACAGGATCTATCTTGGCAAAAATACAACAGATGCGATAGAAAACCAGGATTATATTGAAACAGGCAGGATAAAAATAAATCAGAAATATAACGAACTTTTTCTGGATGAAAAAGAAACAGATCTTTCAGATATAGAATACCGGATGCTGCTCCTTATGATGGAAAATCCGGGAAAGATTTTTTCCGCCCAGAATCTGTATGAGAGTGTATGGAATGAGCCTTATTTTTACTCATGCAACAGTACCGTAATGGTACATATCCGCAAGCTGAGAGTAAAAATAGAAACAGATCCGCAGAATCCCAAATATATAACTACAGTATGGGGAAAGGGGTACAAATTTGATGCAAGGTGTGACTAGACGCAATTCCCTGTATTTTCAGCTGGTGGTACTTATTGTCATATCAGGTGTTGTGGCGCTGACTGTGTTTTATGGACTGAACACAGCAGGAGAAAATGTTGTCTACTATTATTATAATCATTCTAATTATTCGGCAAAAAGAGAAAAAAATTATGTGGCGGAACTTCAGAGTTATGTAAGCAGCGAAGACCTTGACACAAAAGATACAGAAGAACTGTCTGACTGGGTTACAACGAAGGCTGTCATTATTTCGTTGTGGCTTTATAAAGATGGAAAACTGGTTTTTGATTCTGATTATCCTGATAACAGAGATTACAGCAGTGAACCGGTTTATCTGGATGAAAATACCAGCGGTCAGTTTTATACAGTTGAGTTTGCTGATGGAGAGGCAGAAGCGGGGATTTCAGGCGTATTTGATTATCAGCTTTATAACTATGCTTTTCTGGGTGAGCTGATCATTGCGTTTTCTGTTTTTATTGTCATGGTACTCATGGGAATACGTAAAAAAATGAAATATATCCGTAAGCTTAGTAAGGAGATTGAAATTCTGGAAGGCGGAAATCTGGAATATAAGATTACTGTTAATGGCAAAGATGAACTGGCAGCTCTGGCAGGCGGACTGGAATGTATGAGAGAATCATTTCGGAATCAGAGTATTCAGGAGGCAGAAATCGTCAGAGAAAACCAGAAGATAGTAACGCAGATGTCACATGATCTACGCACACCGCTGACTTCGATCATGCTGTATACGGAATTACTGAAAAAAGGAACATACAAAGACCAGCAGCAATTCAGAGAATATATCGAAAAGATAGAGCGGAAAACAAGAAGAATGAAACAGCTGGCGGATAATCTTTTTGAGTATTCTCTTGTGAGCAGTGGCAGGGAAATTCAGCTGGAAGATCCGGAAAATGAAAAACTCATCTTTTATGATCTGTTTTCAGAAACAGTCAGTTATCTCCGCCAGCAGGGTTATCAGGTTGATTTCTGTGTAGAATGGAATGATGTTAAAATTCAGGTAAATATGGACTATATCTCGAGGATACTTGATAATGTTACTTCCAATATACAGAAATATGCGGACATAAACTGTCCGGTCATAATAGGCTCAGTAAAGAATGGAAATATGGAAGGCTTTTATTTTGAGAACAGGGCAGCCATGCAGTCAGAGGAAAATGAAAGTACAGAAGTTGGAATCCAGAGTATCAAAAATATGATGGCAAAAATGGGAGGAAAATGTATTGCCGGAAAAGAAAATGAAACATTTCGGCTGATACTTTATTTCCCGACCGTAGTATGATATAAAATTGAAATTATATAACTGCAAAACATAAAAATCAGATAATTGTCAGAAAAAGTAAAGCACGATTTCAAGGGACTGTCGGGAAATAGACAGCCCTTTTTTTAACTATTGATAGCCTCCTGGATATGTTCAATAAACACCGCCCGTATTCCGGGATATTCACCCAGCCCTTTTAATACAGGACAGACCTGGTTTCCGGCATTTCTGAACTGCCAGAGCCATGAATCAGGTTCGGCACCTGCCATATCATTATGTGCATGGTTTCCGGCAACGATCATAAAAGGGGTCAGGATAACCTTTGACGGGTGAAAGGCCTGAACTTCTGTAACAAGATTCTGGATGGTCGGATCTGCTTCTACAGTCCCAAGAAAGAAATTCGGATATCCTATGGATTTAAAATCCTTATTAAGCTGTGTATAGACAGAATTTACTTTATGAGAGGTTCCATGTCCCATCATTACAAGAGCATCAGTGGATCCCAGATTCGAAAATTCATCTGCTATAGCCTTTATAACAGAGAGTTTATCCTGCTCCGTGGAAAGAAGCGGAGCACCAAAGACAACCGACTGAAAATATTCTTTATAAGAAAGAACTTCTTCTTTCATGGTGTTGTTTTCGATACCATCCAGAATGTGTGTTGGCTGAACAATAAGTTCAGTGATTCCTTCCTGGATTATCTGCTCCATGGATTCCTTTACAGTAGGAATAATAAGTCCTTCTCTTTTGTAGAGGACAGAAAGGATCATTTTGCTTGTCCAGGCATGATAAATTTCATATTCGGGAAATGCAGTGGCGATTTCCTGCTCGATTTTTTCTATGGAAGCAATGCGTGCTTCGGTGTAACTGGTGCCGAAACTGACCACCAGGATTGCTTTTTTCTTATTATTCATTATAACATCCTCCGGAACGTATGCACAATTTTAATATTATACTATAGATACAGGGTATAGGCAAGAATTCAGAAACGAAAAAACAACTGGAAAAAAGTTCGAATTTTTTCCATAAAGCTATTGACATTTATGGTATAAAGGTATAACATACTAAACATATCAAAGAGGTATGTTAATAGGAAAACGAAATACATATAATAATCAGAAAGGCGGAAAATCACCATGGCAAACATTTATAAGGGAACATTAGGACTGATCGGAAACACTCCCCTGGTGGAGGTTACTAATGTAGAAAAAGAACTTGGACTGGAAGCAACTATTCTTGCGAAGCTGGAATACTTCAATCCGGCCGGAAGCGTTAAGGACAGAATTGCAAAAGCAATGATCGATGATGCCGAGGAGAAAGGTCTTCTTAAAGAAGGATCCGTTATCATTGAGCCAACTTCAGGAAATACAGGTATCGGACTTGCATCTATCGCAGCAGCAAAAGGATATAGAATCATTCTTACAATGCCTGAAACAATGAGTATTGAACGTAGAAATATCCTGAAAGCATACGGCGCGGAGCTTGTTCTTACAGAAGGTGCCAAGGGAATGAAGGGAGCTATCGCCAAAGCTGATGAACTTGCAAAAGAAATCCCGAACAGTTATATCCCGGGACAGTTTGTAAACCCGGCAAACCCGGCAGCACACAAAGCAACAACAGGTCCTGAAATCTGGAAAGATACAGATGGAAAAGTTGACATCTTCGTAGCTGGTGTAGGTACTGGCGGAACACTTACAGGAACAGGTGAGTATCTGAAATCACAGAATCCTGATGTTAAGATCGTAGCAGTAGAACCAGCAACATCTCCTGTACTTTCTGAAGGAAAAGGCGGCCCGCATAAGATTCAGGGTATCGGAGCCGGATTTGTTCCAGAAGTTCTGAACACACAGATTTATGATGAAATTATCCCGGTTGATAATGAAGTATGCTTCACAGCAGCCAAACTTCTTGCAAAGAAAGAGGGCGTTCTGGTGGGTATTTCCTCAGGCGCAGCGCTTCATGCGGCAATTGAACTGGCAAAACGTCCGGAAAACAAAGGTAAAACAATCGTAGCGCTTCTTCCGGATACAGGTGACAGATATTATTCAACAGCATTATTTACAGAATAATCATTTTAATATACAATAAACTGCGGCGGGAGCAGAGCTTGCGCCAGACGAAAAAAAGAAAAGAGGATACCAATAATGGGTGAAAAAATTACCAGAGAAAACAGAAAATTTAAATTTGAGACACTTCAGCTCCATGTGGGACAGGAAAGTCCGGACCCGGTAACAGATGCGAGAGCAGTTCCGATTTATCAGACTTCTTCCTATGTATTCCGTAACTGTGATCATGCAGCAGCACGTTTCGGACTGGCAGATGCAGGTAATATTTACGGACGTCTGACAAACCCGACAGAAGATGTTTTTGAAAAAAGGATCGCAGCACTGGAAGGCGGTTCAGCAGCACTTGCAGTAGCTTCCGGAGCAGCAGCTATTACATATACGATCGAAAACCTGGCTCAGCAGGGCGACCATATCGTAGCAGCTAAGAATATCTATGGTGGAACAACAAACCTTCTGGAACATACACTTCCGGCATACGGAATTACTACTACATTTGTTGATGTATTCAACCTTGAAGAAGTAGAAAATGCTATCCAGGACAATACAAAAGCTCTTTACATTGAGACTCTTGGAAACCCGAACTCAGATGTAGTTGACATTGAGGCGTGCGCACAGATTGCACACAGACATCAGATTCCGCTTGTTGTAGACAATACATTTGCAACACCTTACCTTGTAAGGCCAATCGAATATGGTGCAGATATTGTTGTTCATTCTGCAACTAAATTCATTGGTGGACACGGAACAACAATCGGTGGTGTTATTGTTGAAGGCGGTAAATTTGACTGGGAAGCTTCTGGAAAATTCCCATCCCTGACAGAGCCAAACCCGAGCTATCATGGAATCAGCTTTACTAAAGCATGCGGACCGGCAGCATTTGTAACTAAGATCCGTGCAATTCTTCTCCGTGATACAGGAGCAACTATTTCTCCTGTAAGTTCATTCATTTTCCTTCAGGGACTCGAAACATTGTCTCTTCGTGTAGAACGTCACGTAGAAAATGCACTGAAAGTTGTTCAGTACCTGAACAATCATCCGCAGGTAGAAAAAGTTCATCATCCGTCTGTAACAACAGATGAAAGTCAGAAAGAACTTTACAAGAAATATTTCCCGAATGGCGGCGGCTCTATCTTCACATTCGAGATCAAGGGAGATGCTCAGACAGCAAAAGACTTTATCGATAATCTGGAACTGTTTTCACTCCTTGCAAACGTAGCAGATGTTAAATCACTGGTAATCCATCCGGCAACCACCACACACAGCCAGTGCACAGAAGAAGAACTTCTGGATCAGGGTATCAAACCGAATACTATCCGTCTTTCTATCGGAACAGAAAATATCGATGATATTATCCAGGATCTGGATGAAGCTTTTAAAGCAATCCAGTAATTGAAATTTTGTAAAAAAACCAGATATGGTCTCACTGCACTGATGGATCTGGCTGTACAGCCGTCCAGCACACCGGTAGCTTTAAAAACCATAGCTGAGAGAAATGATATTTCTCTGCAGTTTCTGGAACACATTTTTGCATGTTTCAGAAGAATGGGCATTGTAAAAAGTGTCAAAGGCTCCCAGGGAGGATATAATCTGGCAAAAGATGCTGGCGAGATTACTGTTGCATCCGTGGTAGAGGCACTGGAAGGCAGCTATCATCTTGAGGATGAGGATGCTCTGGCGGAAAGCAGTTACAGAGGGATCTCTGATACGATTCAGAAACTGGTGGTGGATTCCGTCAATCAGGAACTTGATCAGATTCTGTCAAATCTGACTTTGGCACAGATGGGGGAATATTATTCCGACCATTACAATACACAGGAAATGTATTATATATAAAACAGGACCGGGGGTTCATGGCAGCTGATGCCTGGGCCGCCGGTTCTGCTTTTATAGAAAAATGGCTTGTAAATATCGGCTTGATTGGAGAAGTACACATGTCTATAAAAAAAATCGCAGAAAAAGCAGGAGTTTCTATTTCAACAGTCTCAAGGATTCTGAACCGCCCGGATTACAAATGTTCAGTGCCGGGGCTCCGGGAAAAAGTCTGGGATCTTGCAATGGAGATGAATTATGTGCCAAATGAGGCAGCCAGAAACCTGAAAAAAGGTACACTGGCAAAAGAAAGCAGAGTATGGTTTATTAATGTTCTGATGACCAGGACAGATGAGTCAAGGACTGACCCTTTTTTTACAGAACTTTTAAGAGTAGTCGAAAGTGAGATCCACGAACATAACTGTATACTTTCAAAGGTATGGTATATGCCACTTTTTTCAGACGACAGAAAGTGCAGAAGAGAAAATCTTGACCAGATCATTCAACGCATGTATACTGAGACGGAAGGAAAGCAGGATGGACTTATCATCATAGGAAGATGCAACCCTGAAGCTTTGAAAAAATTAAACAGAAAATACCGCAGTGTTGTATCGGTAAACCGTAATTCAACAAACTATGAGGTAGATGAGGTGTTGTGTGACGGCAGAAAAATAGCGTCTATGGCAGTGGAGCACCTGATATCTCTTGGACACAGGAATATCGGTTATGTTGGAAGCTGCAGGAATGAAGAAAGATATGTCGGCTATGTTGACACGCTGAAAAGAAATGGTCTGGATCTGATCCCGGAATATGTAGTAGAGACTGATCAGACGGAAAAAGAAGGCTATGAGGCAATGGAGCGTCTGCTGAAATCAGAAGACTGTCCGACAGGAATCTACTGCGCAAACGATATTTCGGCTGTTGGTATACTGAAATATCTTGGAAGATGCAGAAATCTTTACTTTACTCCATCAGTTATAGCAAGTGATGATATAGAGGAAGCCCAGTTTACGAAACCTATGCTTACAACTGTCGGTCTGCCAAAGAAAGAAATGGGAAAATTTGCGCTGTATCTTCTTCTGGACAGAATGAAGGGCGGACATAATGGCGTGGTCCGTATGGAACTGGCAGGTCATCTTATGGTGAGGAACAGCTGCTCACATGTAGAAGACTGCTGCTGGAGCGATTATATTATATAATACCAGACTAAAAAAGTCTGAAAACCATATGAGCTTGCTCATAAATGGTAGAATTGTGAGAGTGCAGAGCACGGAACAATTCATAGGTATTGGATTACATTACGTTGATGTTAGAAATGAAGGAAAAGACATGTGTATTAGAACGATTGAAGAATTAGAACAGGATACGAGAGAAAAACAGATTATTGACCTGCGTGAAAAAGAAGATTTTGAAAAAGAAACTTATCCCGGTGCAGTGAATATTTACTGGGAAGAATTTGAAGAACATAAAGATGAAGTCCGCAGGGACTGCCCTGTATATCTGATCTGCTATTCAGGACAGAAGAGTGAGGAGATTGCGGAAGAACTCAGTGAAGAAGGATACGAGATCTATAGTGTAAAAAGCGGATACCGTGCCTGGCTGAAAGTTAAATTAATGAGAATGATGGCACAGCCCAATGCTGCCGAACAGAGAACAAAAGATATTGAGCGAAGCATTATCAAAAAATTCCGTAAACCTATCTGGAGACGTTTTACAAAAGCAATCCGGGAGTATGAACTTGTGCAGGATGGGGACAAAATAGCGGTATGTATTTCAGGTGGTAAGGATTCCATGCTGATGGCAAAGCTGTTTCAGGAACTATCCCGTCACGGTAAGAAGAATTTCGAGGTTGTTTTCCTCGTAATGAATCCAGGATATAATGAAATCAATTATCAGACCATAAAGGATAATGCCAAAATCCTCAATGTACCGATCACAGTATTTGAATCAGATATTTTTAACATTGTTGCATCTGAAGAACAGTCTCCCTGCTATCTCTGTGCGCGCATGAGAAGAGGATATCTTTATAGTAAGGCAAAAGAACTGGGCTGCAACAAGATTGCACTGGGACATCATTATGATGATGTGATCGAGACTATTCTTATGGGAATGCTCTACGGTGCACAGGTTCAGACAATGATGCCGAAACTTCACAGCACAAATTTCGAGGGAATGGAACTGATAAGACCACTTTATCTTATCCGTGAGGCTGATATTATCCACTGGGCAAATTATAACGATCTTCATTTTATCCAGTGTGCCTGCCGTTTCACTGAGCACTGTGCTTCCTGCGGCGGAACAGAAAAAGGCTCCAAGAGAGCTGAGATCAAGGAACTGATCCATGAACTTGCGCAGAAGGATCCTGTTATCGAATATAATATTTTCCGCAGCGTGGAAAATGTAAATCTCAATACAGTGATCGGATATAAGCAGGATGGTGTAAGACATAATTTCCTTGATACTTATTACGATGAAAAAAAATAACTGTTCAGCACCATTACAGTTAGGAAACAGAAGAGTGATTTCCCCGTGGGTTACCTGATATATACAGGCATGCTCATGGGGATTTTTTATGCTTTTTGCAAGTAAATCAGACTCTGTGCAAACGTTTTCTTATAAACATATTTAAAAAGTATGTTAATTGGTATATAATGCCTTTAAATCAAAAAAACACAGATTATATACATAAAAGGTGTTTTTTACATATAGACGAGGAGAGGTATTATGGCAAACAGAAAAATCAGAACCAGATGCTGTATTGCTGCTATTGGACTTGCGGTGGCAGTCGGGGTCTGTTCCTATGATGCAGGAGCAGTATCCAATACCCACATCATAAATGTATCATATGATCCCACAAGAGAATTGTACGAATCTTATAACAAAATTTTTCAGAAACACTGGAAAGAAGAAACAGGAGAAGATATTGACATCATTCAGTCACATGGCGGCTCTGGCAAGCAGGCACTTGAAGTAGTGAATGGACTCCAGGCAGATGTCGTGACTCTGGCTCTGGAATACGATATAAATGCGATTGAAGAAGCCGGTATGATTGATTCCGAATGGCAGCAGGAACTTCCGGATGACAGTGCTCCGTATACTTCAACAATTGTTTTTCTTGTAAGAAAAGGTAACCCGAAAAATATTCAGGACTGGGATGACCTCACAAAAGACGGCGTGGGAGTGATCACGCCAAATCCCAAGACTTCAGGCGGTGCAAGATGGAATTATATGGCTGCATGGGCTTATGCAGAGGAAAAGTATAATGGTCAGGAAGACAAGATGGAGGATTTTATAAAAAAACTCTATCAGAATGTAGAAGTTCTTGATTCCGGGGCGAGAAGTGCCACGACATCCTTTGTGGAAAACGGACAGGGAGATGTTCTGATCGCATGGGAAAATGAAGCGTATCTTTCTGTAAAAGATGCTCCGGAAGAGTTTGAAATTATAAATCCTGGGGTCAGCATTCTGGCACAGCCATCGGTGGCGGTTGTAGATGAAGTAGCAGAGAGCCGTGGGACGGAGGAAATTTCATCAGAGTATCTGAAATATCTTTATTCTGATGATGCGCAGAGAATTGCAGCAGAAAATTACTACAGGCCGGTTAATGAAGAAATTCTTCAGGAATATGCAGATGTCTTTGATCTTGATATGAAACTGAAAACGATTCAGGATTTTGGCGGCTGGAAGGAAGTGCAGCAGAAGCATTTTGCAGATGGAGGAATTTTTGATCAGATATATGGGAGTTGAATAAGAGGTGAGACGGAATATGAAAAAAAGTAAAAAAAGAGTAATCCCCGGATTTGGACTTACTATGGGTGTGACTTTAACAATGCTGAGTATAGTAGTTCTGATTCCGCTGGCTTCGCTGGTTATTTATTCTTCACAGCTTGGACTGAGAGATTTTTTTGAAGTTATTACAAGAAAAAGAGTTTTGGCCAGTTTTTATGTGAGTTTTGTTACCGCACTGGTTGCATCTCTTATTAATGGAGTTATGGGACTTATCATTGCGTGGGTCCTGGTGCGTTATGAATTTCCAGGTAAAAAAATCATGGACGGTATGCTGGAACTGCCATTTGCTCTTCCGACAGCAGTGGCGGGTATTTCACTGACATCTCTTACTTCGGATAACGGACTGATCGGAAGTTTTTTTGCCAGATTCGGTATTAAGATTGCCTATACAAAAGTGGGAATTACGTTTGCTCTGATTTTTGTAGGAATCCCGTTTGTGGCAAGGGCTGTTCAGCCGGTGCTTGAAAAACTGGACGGTTCTTATGAAGAAGCAGCCAGAGTAATGGGAGCAAAACCCGGATATATTTTCAGAAGAGTTATACTTCCGGAACTTCTTCCGCCTCTTCTTACGGGAACAGGACTTGCTTTTGGAAGGTGCCTCGGAGAATATGGAAGCGTTGTGTTTATTGCAGGAAATCGTCCATTTGAGACAGAGATCACACCACTGATCATTATGTCAGAGCTTCAGGAATATGATTACAAAAGTGCCACATCTATTGCACTTGTAATGTTGGTGATATCATTCCTGCTGCTGTTTTTGCTGAATCTTATGCAGGCACGTAATTCAAAAAGACTGAGAGGAGGAAATGCCTGATGGAACCGAAAAAAACAGAATCAAAACTGCTAAAATATTTTCTGATCGGAATCAGCGCACTTTTTCTTTTTGTAATGCTGGTGATGCCTCTCTGCGTGGTTGTTACAGAAGCACTGAAAAAAGGCTGGCAGATATACATAGAAGCTGTGACAGATCCCTATACCATTGATGCACTGTTTCTTACTCTGAAAGCGACACTGGCAGCAGTTATATGTAATACAGTCCTGGGCCTCTGTGCAGCCTGGGCAGTGACAAGATTTCAGTTCAGAGGTAAAAAGATTCTTACAACACTGATCGATGTACCTGTAACGGTATCACCTGTTATTGCCGGACTTATTTATCTGCTTGTGTTTGGAAAGCAGAGCATTCTGTATCCGTATTTACAGAATGCGGGGATCCAGATCGTATTTGCAGTTCCGGGAATTATTCTTGCAACAGTATTTGTTACTTTTCCATTTGTATATCGAGAACTGATTCCTGTACTGGAATCTGTCGGAACAGATGAAGAAGAAGCGGCAGCACTTATGGGAGCAAAAGGCTGGACTATTTTTTCAAAAATAACTTTTCCGCATATCAGGTGGGCACTTCTTTATGGAATCGTCCTCTGTACAGCCAGAGCAATGGGAGAGTTTGGAGCAGTTTCTGTATTATCCGGACATCTCCGCGGACTGACAAATACACTGCCTCTTCATGTCGAGATATTGTTTAATGAGTTTCAGTATGTTCCTGCTTTCGCCGTATCTTCAATTCTGGTGATCATGGCAGTGATTCTTCTGATCATCAGAAGTGTAATGGAACATAAAGGGAAAAAGGAGGAAGCCTGATGTACGTAGAATTAAAAGATATCAATAAAACTTTTGGGGATTATAAAGCATCCGATCATGTTTCTTTTGGAATTGAAAAAGGAAAACTGATTGGACTTTTGGGACCAAGTGGAAGTGGAAAAACAACAATTCTCCGTATGATCGCAGGTCTGGAACAGCCGGACAGCGGACAGATCATCATTGATGGAAAAGTAGTCAACGATATTCCGGCAAGTCAGCGCGGAATCGGATTTGTATTTCAGAGTTATGCACTGTTCCGTTATATGACAGTGTATGACAATATTGCGTTCGGACTGAAAGTACAGAAAGCAGAAAAATCTTATATTAAAAAAAGAGTAGCAGAGCTGATTGAACTGATTGGACTGAAAGGACTTGAAAAAAGATACCCGAGTCAGCTGTCAGGCGGTCAGAGGCAGCGAGTGGCTTTTGCCCGGGCACTGGCACCGAATCCGCAGCTTCTTCTGCTGGACGAACCATTTGCGGCCATTGATGCCAAGATACGTCAGGAGCTTCGTACCTGGCTGAAAGATATGATACAGCAGCTTGGGATTACAAGTATTTTTGTTACCCATGATCAGGATGAAGCTATTGAAGTTGCAGATGAGATCATCATCACAAACCGGGGACACATTGAACAGAAAGGCAGTCCGGTAGAAGTTTATCAGAGTCCGGAAACAGCTTTCAGTGCATCCTTCTTCGGGCAGGCTGCGACAGTACAGGACTATCATATTTTTCACTATTTTGATGATATACCGGGAGCTGAATATGCTATTGTACGACCGGAATTTGTAAAAGTAACCAGAAAGAATGAAGTACAGAAGTACAGAAGTTCTGCTTCCGAAGGAGAAGTCCTTCGTGTAGCGTTCAGGGGAAGCTATTTTGAATTACAGGTGAGACTGGGAGATGTAATTCTCACTGCAAAACGTGGACTGGACGAGCCGATGGTAAAACAGGGTGAGAAAGTTGATGTGTTTGTACAGAGAATTTTTGTGGTAAAAGAAAATCAGGTGTATGCACTGGAGAATAGTTCTACAAGAGAAGATTACCTGGTTATTTAACCGAATCAGTTATTCGGTTATGAGCAAGTAGCGAAGCGGATTGCGAATTCCCGCTTGACATTGCCGGGCAGAAAAGTGGCCTGAGGGGGAGGAGTGACGCCGGTATTTCTTACAGAAAAGTGGATCCCCGGACACGTTACGATTCCTGTGCAATCTTCGTACCGCCTGTTAGCTGCCATTCGCCTGCAACTCGCCTGCGGCTCAGACAGCGGCTCAGTGGCAGCAGCGGACTCAGATTTTACGACGGAATCTCACTTACCGTCCGGATAACCCAGCTTTTCTGTAATCTCTCCGGCTGTGCATTGACTTTCACCACACTCAGACCAGCATCGTTTCTGCATGTTTGCGGCAGTTCGCTACGCTGTGTGGTGTAGCGCTAACAGATATGGGGTGCATGTGAGAGAAAACCATCGATAAAACAATGAGTTCAATCCGAAAGACAGCTGGAAAAGATCAGAATAACAGAATTGTCCGGGTACCTGCTGTACAGATTCCGTCAATGAGATTTGGGCTAACTGCTGCCACCGAGCCGCTGTCTGAGCCGCAGGCGAGTTGCAGGCGAATGGCAGCAAATAAGTGCCCGAATCGAATCAGGAATCACAGCGGTATCCGGCAGTCTGTTTTCTGTATCTTTCAAGCGTAAGCGGTTAATATACCTGTGTTTATCAAAGGGGGTTCCTCTCATATACGGGGACCCGTATAAAATATTTCAAGGTTGTATTCCTAAAAACCTTGTGGTATGATAGGTTTATGGAGGGATTTATATGAAAATATCAACAAGAGGACGTTATGCGATCCGTGTATTGCTGGATCTTGCAGAACATAACAATGGAGAATATATTCCACTTATGGATATAGCAAAGAGGCAGGAAATATCAGAAAAATATCTGGAATCGATTGTTTCTGTGCTCAGTAAACAGAAATTTGTGACAGCACTGAGAGGTAAAGGGGGCGGGTATCGACTTGCCAGAACACCGGAACAGTATACTATCGGAAGCATATTGAGGCTGACAGAAGGTTCCCTTGCACCGGTAGCCTGCCTTGAGGATCAGCCGAATCAGTGCGAAAGAGCAACAACCTGTAAGACACTTAAAATGTGGGAAGGCTGCTACAAAGTTATAAATGAATACTTTGACGGGATCACACTTCAGGATCTTCTGGAACAGAATACTGATATGGGAGACTATGTTATATAATCAGTCCAAATCGTCTGTACAACACGTACAGACGATTTTTTTATAGGAAATTACTTCGTAATGTTCCAATAAAGCAAAAAAGCAAAAAAGCAAAAAAATGGAAAAAACATACAATACCTATTGACATGGTATGTTTATAGGTATATAGTAATACCAACAACAAAGACAACACGAGAAGCAATAAGGAGTACATACATAAATGAAAGAATACGGTTTTAACACAACTTTGCTTCATGGATCAGAAGATAAAAATCCTTTCGGTGCCACTCAGGTTCCGATTTATCAGTCCAGTGCATTCCGTCACGAGACAGCAGAAGAACTGGAAAAAATATTTGCAAACAAAACAATGGGATATTCCTATACGAGAATCAATAATCCTACGATTGAATCATTTGAAAGAAGAATGACAAAACTGGAAGGTGGAATCGGAAGTGTAGCCTGTTCTTCCGGAATGGCAGCCCTGCACAATGCACTGATGAATATCTTAAGAAGCGGAGATCACATTGTTGCAGCAGCAGGATTGTATGGAGGAACTGTAGAACTTCTCGAAGAACTTAAGGCATATGGTATCCGCACCACTTATGTCAGAGAAAATTCACCGGAAGCTTTTGAAGAAGCAATACTTACGGAGACAAGAGCTGTATTTGCAGAAACAATCGGAAATCCGAAACTTGATGTGACAGACATCAGAGGTGTGGCAGAAGTTGCACATAAAAATGGAATACCGTTTCTGATAGATAACACAGTGGCTACTCCTTATCTTGTAAATCCGCTGAAACTTGGAGCAGATGTGGTGATTCATTCGTCTTCCAAATATATTAATGGAAGCAGTGACGCAATCAGTGGTATACTTGTTTGCGGAGGCAGATTTAAATGGGATAAAGAAAAATATCCAGGTATGGCACCTTTCCTGAAATATGGCCCATTTGCTTATCTGGCAAAACTTCGAAACGGACTGTTCAGAAGCACAGGTTCCTGCCTTGCACCTCAGAATGCTTTCCTTAATAATCTGGGACTTGAAACTCTTGGACTGCGAATGCGATGTCACTGTAGTAACGCCATGGAGCTGGCGGAGTTCCTGAACGGACTTGGACATGGAATTACAGTTTCCTATCCCGGACTTAAAGAACATCCATATCACAGGATTGCAGCAGAACAGTTTCATGGTGGATTTGGAGCAATCATTACACTGAGAACCGGAAGCAAAGAAAGAGCATTTAAGATTCTCAACGAACTGAAAATCCCCTGGATGGTATCAAATATCGGTGACACGAAAACACTTGTGATTCATCCGTCAAGTACCATCGCAGCACATCTTACCGAGGAAGAAAAAAATCTTTCAGGGGTATATGATGATATGATACGTATCAGTGTTGGAATTGAAAATATTGAAGATCTAAAAAATGACTTTAAACGAGTAATAGAAGGAGAAGAATAAAATGGCAAAAGTAGATTATGCTACCCTTAAAAAAGGCGGATTTATGCGTCAGAAACAGAAAAATAATTTTTCACTCCGGCTTGCCTGTGTGGGTGGTGCACTGACAGCAGAAAACTTAAGAAAGATTGCAGAGGTTGCAGATAAATATGGAGATGGCTATGTACATCTTACTTCCAGACAGGGAGTTGAGATACCTTTTATCAAGCTGAATGATATTGATGACGTAACTGCTGATCTTGCAAAAGGTGGCTGCAAACCTGGTGTCTGCGGACCGAGGGTAAGAACTGTGACGGCGTGTCAGGGAAATGCCGTCTGTCCAAGTGGAAACATTAACACTTACGACATTGCAGTAAAATTAAATGAAAGATACTTCGGAAGAGAACTTCCTCACAAATTTAAATTTGGAGTTACAGGCTGTCAGAACAACTGCCTGAAAGCAGAAGAAAATGATGTCGGAATTAAAGGAGCAGCAGAGATTAAATGGAAAGAAGATGCATGTATCCACTGTGGTGTCTGTGAAAAAGCCTGCAGAGAAGAAGCAATTTCCTTCCAGGATGATAAACTGGTTCTTGATTATGACAAATGTAATTACTGCGGACGTTGTGCAAAATCCTGTCCTGTAGATGCATGGGATGTTCAGGAAGCATTTCTTGTATCATTTGGGGGTACATTTGGAAACCATATCAGCAGAGGAGAAGAATTCCTTCCACTGATCACTTCTGAAGAACAGCTGTTCCGTGTGACAGATGCAGCAATCCAGTTCTTTGCAGATAATGCAAAGCCGGGAGAGCGATTTAAATTCACAATTGACAGAGTTGGAAAAGATAAACTGTACGAAGTACTGAAAGGAGCTTATGATGGCTGATTATAAAATAGATGATACAGTAGATATCACAGATGTTGTGTGTCCGGTGACTTTTGTCAAAGCAAAAGTAGCGCTGGAAGAACTGGATGACGGACAGATACTGGCAGTGCGCATGAATAACGGAGAACCGGTACAAAACGTTCCAAGAAGCATTAAAGAAGAGGGACATCAGATTCTCAAACTTACAGATAACGGAGATGATACATTTACCCTTATCGTAAAGAAAGTGGAGGATGAATGATATGGCACTCAGAATCAACGCAGACAATTTTGAAGAAAAAGTTCTGAAAGCAGATAAGCCTGTGCTTGTTGATTTTTATTCAGATACCTGTATTCCATGTAAACAGATGGCAGGTATTCTGGGGGATATCGAAGATGAAAACGAAGATAATATTTATATCTATAAAGTAAATGTAAATTACGATAAGGATCTTGCAGCAAAATATAAAGTTATGTCTGCACCGACGGTGATCGCTTTTGTAAATGGAGAGCAGAAAGGGAAGGTTGTCGGACTTAAAGAGCCGGAAGATATTGAAGCACTGTTTGAAGAGTATATTTAGTAATTGACGTGTGCATGAGGAGTATATTTAGTAATTGATGTGTGCATGAGGAGTATATTTAGTAATTGACGTGTGCATGATGAATATTTCCTCACGAAGACACGTTTTCACTGACTTCGACTGGCAGCAGTACGTAAGTGACTAAAATACGGTCACTAAGTACTGGCCGTCTCAGATCATCTTCTCAGGAAATATTAATCAGCACACTGAGTTAGGCTAAATATTCATACTAAATTTGTAATAAGAAGGAGATTATACATCATGTTTATCAGAGTAGCAGGAGAAAAAAAAGAATACCCGGAAGGACTTACAGTAAAAGAACTGATAGAGAAAGAGAATGTAGAAACACCTCAGTATGTAACGGTAACCATTAATGACGAATTCGTAGAAAGCGGAGCATTTGAGACCACAGAAGTTAAAGATGGTGATGAAATTGAATTTCTGTATTTCATGGGAGGAGGAGCTAGATAATGGCATTTACCAATGAACAGTTAGAGCGCTATTCACGTCATATCATTCTGAAAGAGGTTGGAGCAAAAGGACAGAAAAAGCTTCTTAACTCCAGTGTTCTGATCATCGGAGCAGGCGGACTGGGAGCCCCGGCAGCTATGTACCTGGCAGCAGCAGGAGTAGGAACTATCGGAATCGCAGATGCAGATGAGGTTGATCTTTCTAATCTTCAGCGTCAGGTTATTCATACAACCAACGATCTGGGCAAGGCAAAAGTCAAATCTGCAAAAGAAACCATGCAGGCGATCAATCCGGACGTAAAAGTAAATACATATCGTAAATTTATCACTTCCGAAAACATTATGGATATCATCAAAGATTATGATTTTATTATTGATGGAACCGACAACTTTCCGGCAAAATTCCTGATTAATGACGCCTGTGTAATGGCAGAAAAACCATTTTCACACGCAGGAATCATTCGATTCAAAGGCCAGCTGATGACCTATGTGCCGGGAGAAGGTCCGTGTTACAGATGTGTATTCAAAGATCCGCCGCCGAAGGACGCAGTACCGACCTGTAAACAGGCTGGGGTAATCGGTGCAATGGGTGGAGTTATCGGAAGTCTTCAGGCAATGGAAGCAATCAAATACATCATCGGTAAAGGAGAACTTCTTACAGGCAGACTTCTTACATATGATGCATTATCCATGACTTTCCATACAGTTAAACTTCCAACAAACCACAAATGTCCTGTATGCGGCGATCACCCGACCATCACCAAACTGATCGACTACGAACAGGCTGAATGCGACATGCACATGTAATTACTGTAATATTACGTGTGCTGAATAAACAGTTCACCCGAAGACACGCTCTCGCTGACTTCGACTGGCAGCGGATACTATGGGAGCAAAAAACATTCCCTAAGTACCGGCCGTCTCAAATCATCTCCTCATGATACTGTTGATCAGCACACTGTGAATTGTGTTACTGTTCACTCCGTTCACAGCAACTTGGTCAAAATCCATTCCAAATCACCTTCGGTGATGGGATTTTGCCCCGTATGTCTCGGGATTTTGCCATATTCATGGCAAAACACCTCGCGGAATATTACCTGTGAACAGTAACTAAATTGTCAGTATGTAATATAGAATATCAACAATTACTTGCAAAATATACAGCTTCGCATGGACAAAGCATGCAGAGGCATTCTTGAAGTTAGCGAAGCGAACCACCGAGCAAAAATGTTTACAGGAGTATACAGTGTGTGAATGAATCAATACGCAAGAAGATGATCTGAGACGGTCGGTACTTAGTGACCGTATTTTGGTCACTTACGTACCGTTACCAGTCGAAGTCAGCGAAAGCGTGTCTTCGGCGGATTGATCATTACACATACGTCATATAACACCCTGTAAAAGAACGAGGAAAATTATGAAAGTTGTTTTGAAGAATTCAGACTATAATACAATCTTATCCCACTGCACAGCTGGCCTCCCGAATGAATCCTGCGGCCTCCTTGCAGGGACAAAAGAAAACGATACAGTCACAGTTACAAAAGTATACCTTCTTACTAATATAGATGCCAGCAGAGAACATTTTTCCATGGATCCGAAAGAACAGCTTGCGGCACTGAAAGACGCAAGAGCTAACGGATACAAGATTGTCGGAAATTTCCATTCACATCCGGAATCTCCATCACGTCCGTCTGAAGAGGACAAACGTCTGGCATTTGATCCTTCAATTGAATACATGATCCTTTCACTTATGGAAGAAGGACATCCGGTATTGAAATCCTTCGGTATCGACAAAGAAAAAAATGTGACAGTTCATGAAATAGAAATACAGGAATGAGGAACATCAGGATGAAAGCTCCTTTACAGATTAAAACATTACATACAGATGTACTGATCATCGGCGGTGGAACAGCAGGATGTTATGCAGCGCTGACAGTCAGCAGGAATTCGGAGGCTTCTGTACTGATCGTAGAAAAAGCCAATATCAAAAGAAGTGGTTGTCTTGCGGCTGGCGTAAATGCGATCAATGCCTATATTGTAAAAGGACGCAAACCGCAGGATTATGTGGATTATGCGACAAATGACGCAGCAGGCATTGTAAGAAACGATCTTCTTCTTACAGCGGCAGAAGAATTTAATAAAGTAACAAAAGATATGGAAGATCTTGGCCTTGTAATCCTCAAAGATGAAAACGGAGAATATGTGGCAAGAGGTAATCGTAACATTAAGATCAATGGCGAGAACTTCAAACCGCTTCTGGCGGATGCAGTACACAAGAGTCAAAATGTTGATGTACTGAATTACGTCAATATCACAGATCTTCTTGTTGAAAATAACAAAGTATACGGAGCTGTAGGATTTTCCATTATGGAAGAAACTGCCTATGTGATCCATGCAAAAAAGGTACTTATCGCTACCGGTGGTGCGGCAGGTCTTTACAAACCAAATAATCCGGGATTTTCCAGACATAAGATGTGGTATCCTCCATTTAACACGGGGGCCGGATATGCTATGGGAATCCGCTCCGGTGCTGAGATGACTACTTTTGAGATGCGTTTTATTGCTCTCAGATGCAAAGATACCATTGCACCTACAGGAACCATTGCACAGGGAGTGAGAGCGAAACAGGTCAATTCCCTTGGCGAAGTTTATGAACAGATTTACGGACTGACAACAAGCCAGCGTGTATATGGAACTGTAAAAGAAAATCAGCTGGGTCACGGACCGTGTTATCTTAAGACTTCCGGTATCACAGAAGAACAGGATCAGGATCTTCTGAAAGCATATCTGAACATGGCACCAAGTCAGACACTGAAATGGATCGAAAGTGGCAAAATGCCCAGCGAGCAGGACGTGGAAATCCAGGGAACAGAGCCTTACATTGTAGGAGGTCATACAGCAAGCGGTTTCTGGGTGGACACAAACAGAGAAACAACGATTCAGGGACTTTTTGCAGCAGGAGATGTTGCAGGAGGATGTCCTCAAAAATATGTGACAGGAGCTCTGGCAGAGGGCAAGATCGCTTCTCTGGAAATTGTGGAGCAGCTGAAACATTCCGGGGAAAAAGAGCCTGTTTCTCTCGCCAAAAAAGCGGAAGAGATTCTGGACGGATATGAAAAGATACGAAATGCAGAAAATACTCTGTTTTCCATTGATGAACTGGAAGAGGCTATGCAGAAAGTCATGGATGAATATGCAGGAGGAATTTCCAGCAATTATCAGTTTAACGAAAAGCAGCTGGATCTTGCAGAAGAAAAAATCGTAAGATTGACAGAGCTTGCAGATAAGACAGGGGCAGAGGATATGCATGAGTTGCTTTTTGCATACGAACTGAAAGAAAGACTTCTTGTCTGTCAGGTGCTGATCGAACATCTGAAAAACAGAAAAGAAACCAGATGGCATTCTTTTAATGAAAATCTGGATTATCCGGAAACAAAAGAAGATTTTGATAAATATGTAAATTCCAGAATGGAAAACGGTAAGATAAAGATTCTGTTCAGGGATCTGGTAAAGGGGGATACTTATGAGCATACGAATTCGTGAAGACAGGTGTGTCGGCTGCGGAAAATGCCAGGAAGTATGTCCGGGCACACTGATTCAGATCATGGATAAAAAAGCAGTAATGAAATATCCCAGAAACTGCTGGGGCTGCGTATCCTGCGTAAAAGAATGCAAAACAGGAGCCATAGAATTTTATCTTGGCGCAGACATCGGCGGAATGGGAGGTACCATGAATGTTGCCCGGAGGGGTGATCTTCTTAACTGGAATATTACCAGAGCTGACGGCAGTGAAATGGTCATTAGTGTTGACAGAAGAAATTCTAATAAATATTAGTACAGGAGATTGTTATGAGCGGATTATCACATTTAGATGAACTGGAAGCAGAGGCAATATATATTATCCGGGAAGTGGCTGCAGAGTGTGAAAAACCTGTTATGCTTTATTCCATTGGTAAAGACAGCTCAGTTATGCTTCATCTGGCACTGAAGGCTTTTTATCCGGAAAAACCACCTTTCCCGTTTCTGCATGTAAATACAACATGGAAATTCAGAGAAATGATTGAATTTCGTGACAAAACAGCAAAAGAACTTGGAATTGAAATGTTGGAATATATCAATGAAGACGGCGTGAAACAGGGTATCAATCCATTTGACCATGGTTCCGCTTATACAGATATTATGAAAACACAGGCTCTGAAACAGGCCCTCAACAAATATGGTTTTACCGCTGCTTTTGGTGGTGGACGTCGTGATGAGGAAAAGAGCCGCGCAAAAGAAAGAATCTTTTCTTTCCGAAACGAAAACCATGCCTGGGATCCAAAAAATCAGAGACCGGAGATGTGGAAACTTTATAATACTGAAATCAATAAAGGCGAGAGTATTCGTGTATTCCCAATCTCAAACTGGACAGAAAAAGATATCTGGCAGTACATAAAAAGAGAAAATATTCCGATTGTTCCTCTTTACTTTGCAAAAGAGCGTCCGGTAGTTTACAGAGATGGAAATATCATTATGGTTGATGATGACCGTATGCGTCTGAAACCAGGTGAAAAACCGGAAATGAAAAAAGTACGTTTCCGTACGCTGGGATGCTATCCACTGACAGGTGGTATTCTGTCTGACGCAGATACACTGGATGCAATCATTGATGAGACTTTGAGTTCTGTAGAATCAGAACGTACCAGTCGTGTGATCGACCAGGACGGCGGTGCAGCCAGCATGGAAAAGAGAAAGAGAGAGGGGTACTTCTAGATGAGTGGTTTACTGAAATTTATTACCTGCGGAAGTGTGGATGATGGAAAATCCACACTGATCGGCCATATACTTTATGATTCCAAACTTCTTTATGCAGACCAGGAAAAAGCCCTGATCCTTGACAGTAAGGTGGGTTCCAGAGGTGGAGCGATTGATTATTCTCTTCTTCTTGACGGACTGATGGCAGAAAGAGAGCAGGGAATCACCATTGATGTGGCTTACCGCTATTTTACAACAGACAAGAGAAGTTTCATTGTTGCAGATACACCGGGGCATGAAGAGTATACAAGGAACATGGCAGTAGGTGCTTCTTTTGCACAGCTTTCCATCATTCTTGTAGATGCGAAACAGGGAGTTCTGGTACAGACAAGACGTCACAGCCGCATCTGTGCACTTATGGGAATTCATCATTTTGTATTTGCAGTAAACAAAATGGATCTTGTGAATTACAGCGAAGAAAGATTTAATGAGATTGTAAAAGACATCAATGAACTTTCCGAAAGTCTGGGTCTTCAGGATGTGGTGATCATTCCAGTCAGTGCAACAGAAGGTGACAACGTTACTGTTAAATCCGAAAACATGCCGTGGTATACAGGAAAAACTCTTCTGAATCATCTGGAAACAGTTGATGTAGATGAGACAGAAACAGAAGAAGGATTTTATATGCCGGTACAGAGAGTCTGCCGTCCAAACCATGAATTCCGTGGTTTTCAGGGGCAGATTGAAAGTGGCAGCGTCAAAGTCGGACAGACGATCACAACACTTCCAAGCAATGAAACTGCTACTGTAAAATCTCTTCTTAACGGAAATAAAACCGTAGAGGAAGCTGTTACAGGTCAGGCAGTGACGATCCAGCTGGACAGAGAAGTAGATGTAAGCCGTGGCTGTGTTCTTACAGACAAAGCAGATATTCCTGTTGCAAAAGGTTTCCAGGCAACACTTCTCTGGATGGATGACAGTAAACTTACTTTAGGTAAAGAATATCTTGTAAAACTTGGAACCAAGAAGATTCCGGGATTTATCCGCAGCATTCAGTATAAAGTGGATGTAAACACAGGAGAGCATCTGAATGCTGAATATATCGAAAAAAATGAGATCGCACTCTGCGAGATTGAACTTGCCGAAAAGATTGTCCTTGATGAATTTAAGAAACACAAAACCCTGGGAGAGCTGATCCTCATTGATCGTGTCAGCCACATGACATCAGCATGTGGTGTACTGGAAACAGTAGAGACAGATGATGAAAAACCTTATTTTCAGAAGGACGAAATCAAGGTTGGCGGATATGTATTTGAGGAATTTTATTTCAATCTTGAAAATGCAATGCTTGCAAAAGCAAACTCCGACAGAAAAACATATTATGCAGGTGATGAAGTTAAAGTTGCAGGAGACAGCTTCAAATATCCTGAGTACTTTGATATTCTTTCTGTAGAAGACGGTGCGGCAGTGCTGATCAGAGACAGCAAAGTAGAAGATATCATTACACTGGATAATTATCATTACTCAGGCCTTCCGGTTGTAGATGAAAGAGGAATGGCTCTGCTTGTGAAGAACAAAGCCGACCTGGAACAGTTCCTGAAAGAGGCAAAAGAAGTGACAGCTGAGAACCGTTCCGAACTCCACAACAAGTGGTTCAGATTTGAAACCTATAGAAAGATTGTCTGCACAGACAATTTCTGGGTGATTTAACCGAACCAAGTAAGTCCCCTGCTTCAATTGCGAATATCCGCTTGGCCAAATAACAGACAAAGTCCATGGCAAATGCTGTGGGCTTTTCTTTATGCTATATTTTTCCACTTAATGAGCAAAAGCATCGAATCAGACGTTTATTCTCTATTCCGATGCCTGAAATGTCTGTTTTCGGCAATTCCAGGCATCGATTCTACTTAATTCCAAGAATTCCGATGCCCGATATCTCAGCTTTCGTAATTTTCGGCATCGATTCTACCAAATTTTAAATTTCCCGATGCTGGATAATTTACTTGCATAGAATATCAGGCATCGAAATAGGCATTTTATACGAATTCCGATGTCAGAGTTTACTGAAAAATAGTTTTATGGTAGTATGGTCTGTAAGAATAGTAGTATGGTCTGTAAGAATATATGAAAAATATTTCATGAACAGGAGGTGAATGCAGGGTGGCTGAATTTGAAGACAAGTATCATCTGACAGAACAGCAGAGCCTGTTTCTGGCAAAGAAAAAATGGGATGAAAATGTCTACTGTGGAATGAAGATGGAAAACAGGGGGGTTACATTCTCTCAGACACAGACAATTTTAAATGGTGTAAATGTACCAAATGTGCAGCTTGATGATATCCAGGCAATTTTAAATATGCGTGATGCCTGGAAATTTTTACTTGGAACCGTAAAAGAACCTGTAACGTTTGAATACTGGTGCAAATTAAATGAATATATCGCAAGAAATGAGGCACTTGAATGGGGAAAACTTTGTACAGGAATGGTAGGAATCTCAGGAACAGATTATGAACCGCCGGTTCCCGAAAAAAATAAAGTAATGACCGAATTTGAAACAATTCTGAATGATACAGTTACTACAGTTACAGATAAAGCTTTGGAAGCTTTTACATGGGGAACAAGAGGGCAGTTTTTCTGGGACGGAAACAAAAGAACCAGTCTGATGCTGGCAAATAAAATACTGGTTTCTGCAGGAGCCGGTATAATGACGATTACTGATAAATATATGGAACAGTTTAATTCATTACTTCTGGATTATTATAATACAGGAAACAGTAAAGAGTTAAAACAGTTTTTATATGAAAATGCAATTCAGGGGATACAATTTTAATGGGGTAATTATTTTTGTTAAAGTACAATAAAAGGGGGATTTTTTATGAAGAAGATAATAGTATCAATTTTATTATCGGCAGTTATGATAATGGGAAGCATGCCGGTAAGTACTATGGCAGCAGATGAAGTCGGAATATCAGAAGAAACAATGCCAGAGGTATTGTCAGAGGATTCATCTGAAGGAGCAGAATCTGGTGATGAGAGTCTAGAAGAGGATTTTGAATCAGAGGAAACGGTTGATATCTTTGACGATATAGAAGAAATAACTGATTTAGATGTATCACAGGAAATACCAGCAACAACAGAAGTACCGGCAACAGAAATCCCTGCACAGCCGGCTGATGAATCAGAGCTATTGGCATCCGGCGGAAGTACAGAGACATCTGAAACACCTGCAACTACGGCAGATCCGACAACAGAATCCGGTATCACAATTAATATTGGTGGTACAGATACAGCGTTTGCTACACTTGCCGAAGCTGTAAATAAAGCAAAAGATATTTCCGCAGATGGTACAGAAACTGTGATCAAAGTAACCAAGTCTCAGGAGATTGAGAATACGGTTACTATTGATTCCAGCAAGATCAGTATTGTATCCGGAGCAGCAGATGTAAAATTTACCAGAAAAGACGGATTTACTGGCAAGATGTTCGATATCAGCGGAAATGCAGAAGTGGCTTTCAAGGGAGATACAGCTAACTCATTTACACTGACTCTTGACGGAACTGTAACAAATGCAGCTGCTGACAGCAAGACAGATACCCTTGTTTCTGTAGGTACAGGAAGCACCTTCCAGATGACCTCAGGAGTTACTCTTACAAACAATGCCGCAACAGCAGATGATGTGGCAGGTGCCATTACAAATAACGGAGGAACACTGAAACTGGAAGGCGGTACAATTACAGCCAATACAGGCGTCAATGGCGGTGTTTACACTACCACATCTGTAGAAGTTAAGGGGGATATTTCTGTCAGCGGAAACAAAGATACTTCTGCTGAACCGAAGGACATGAATATTAACTTCGGCGCAGAGAATATGCATCTGATCGTAACAGGGGAACTGACTGGAACAGGTAAGGTTTATGTTACCGTTCCGACAGAGAAAGCAGATACAACTGTTGTTGCAGAAATCGGTAAAGACGGCGAAACACCACTTGTAACAAATGAGCAGTTTGCCAAGGTGAAAGATATTGTTTACTATGATGATGCATCTTATGCGGTGAAGATTTCTGACAGTGGAGATACTGCCATTCTGACAGCTCAGACATCACCAACAGCAGCACCGCCCACAACGACACAGCCCACAGCAGCACCGACCACAAGTACACCAACAACAGCAGCACCGACTACAGCTACAACGAGTACTTTTAAACCTTCCATATCCGGTGTGGCATGGCTGGATCATAAAACCCTTCAGTTTAAACTGAAGGCAAATCAGGAATTTTCTTATTATTACACGATTGGTAAGAAAACATACGATGAATCAAAAGCTACCAGAAGCGTAAAAGCAGATACGAAAGATGTAGTAACAGTATCTGATATACCGGAAGGAAGCAATTTCCAAATTTATGTATATTTCAAACTTGCAGACGGAACACATAAATATGCAAGGATTCCGATTTCTTCCACAGTAATGAGTAAACGTCCTGGAACAGAAAATCGTGATGCAAAGACATATAAAGTAAGCGACTGTACTGTATCCGGTCTGGAAGATGCAAAAAAATTCTATCCTGGTGTATTCTATGAATTTGCAGTAACAGGAGCAGGACAGGATAACAAAGATCCGGTTGTAGGAGACGAGAAATATGTACCTCTGTACTGGAGTACTTCCAAGACTCCTACAGACAGCCAGAAGAATGACAAATGGAAAGTAGGCTTCAAGAAGGGTATCACCAAGGCTTCTACTTACAATATGTATGTATTCTTCCGGAAATACAGATATGACGGCAGTGAATGGATTAAGACAGATACAATAGAATATAAAACAGTTCAGTATCGTTCTGCCCAAACTACAAATCCAAAATTAAATGCAAATTCAATAATCCTGAAAACAGGTCAGTCCACAACAGCTGTAAAGGTAAAAAACCAGACAGCAGTTTCAAAAGTGACAGCATGGTTTTCAGCAGACACATCTGTTGCAAGGGTTAATAAAAAGGGTAAGATCACTGCAGGGAATAAAACTGGCAAAACTACCATTACGGCAGTTTTATCAGATGGAAAAATGCTTAAACTTAAAGTCACAGTTCAGAGCAGCACAGTCAGGACAAAATCAATTAAAGGCCTGAAGAAATCAGTTTCACTGGCAAATCATAAAAGATTGAAATTAAAACCGGTTCTGAATCCGATCAGCAGCCAGGAGAAGATTACATATGCATCATCCAATACAAAAATTGCGACTGTTAACAGAAAAGGAGTTATCAGTGCGAAAAAACCTGGAACTGTAAATATCACAGTAAAATCCGGAAACAGCAAATTCGTAGTAAAAGTAAAGATAACTAAAATAAAAACAACAAAGCTTAAAGGAGTACCGACGGATAAAGTTATCAAAAAAGGGAAAACATTTAAGATTAAAGCTTCGAGAGAACCGAAAAAGAGTGATGAGAAGATTACTTACAAATCTTCCAATTCAAAGATTGCAACTGTCAATGCCAAAGGTGTTGTCAAAGGCAGGAAGAAAGGAACAGCTACAATTACGGTCAAGAGTGGCTCTAAGAAAAGTACCTGTAAAGTAACCGTGAAATAGCACAAATTGTTTACTGAAAAATAGTTTTATGGTAGTATGTTTTATAAAGACATACTGCTGTAAAGCTATTTTTTATTATGAGAAGGACTTAAAATGAAACAGACATTTTTTGAGGCAGTAGAAAACAATCCGATCATTGCGGCAGTGAAAAACACAGAAGACCTTGATGTATGCTGCAATTTAGAAGATATACAGGTAGTGTTTATCCTGTTTGGCGACATCTGCTCTATACGAGAGATCGTACACAGAGTAAAAGAGTCCGGGAAGATCGCCATGGTGCATGTGGATCTCGTCGGAGGGTTGAGCCCGCGAGATATCGCAGTTGATTATCTGAAAAATAATACAGAGACAGATGGCATCATTACGACAAAGCCTTCATTGATAAAAAGAGCGAAAGAACTGTCAATGTATACGGTACACAGATATTTTCTCCTGGACTCTATGGCTTATGACAATATAATTTCGCAGCAGCACAGTATGCGGCCGGATTTTATTGAAGTTCTTCCGGGAGCAATGCCAAAGGTCATTCAGAGACTGTGCAAAGAAGTCAGGGTACCCGTGATCGCAGGTGGTCTTATTACAGACAGGGAATCTGTAATGGGAGCGCTTTCGTCAGGAGCGGCTGCAGTTTCTTCCACAAATCATAGTGTATGGGAATTATAACGATACCCCAGGTATCGTAAGCAAATAATAAACAAAGGGGATTTTTATATATGGGTAAATATGTAATGGCGCTGGATGCAGGGACAACCAGTAACCGCTGTATTTTATTTAATGAAAAAGGAGAAATGTGCAGTGTTGCACAGAGAGAGTTTCACCAGTATTTTCCGAAACCGGGCTGGGTGGAGCATGATGCAGATGAAATCTGGGCAAGCATGCTGGGCGTGGCTGTAGAAGCCATGAACATGATCGGTGCGGAGGCACATGACATTGCAGCAATCGGAATCACAAATCAGCGTGAGACTGCAATCGTCTGGGACAAAAATACCGGAGATCCTGTCTATCATGCAATTGTGTGGCAGTGCCGCCGTACCTCTGAATATTGTGATTCACTGAAGGCGAGGGGACTTACAGACAAGTTTCGTATGAAAACAGGTCTTGTGATCGATGCATATTTTTCTGCAACAAAAGTAAAATGGATTCTTGACAATGTACCCGGGGCGAGAGAAAAAGCCGAAAAAGGAGATCTTCTTTTCGGTACAGTCGAGACATGGCTGATCTGGAAACTGACAAAAGGCACTGTACATATCACAGATTATTCAAATGCTTCCAGAACCATGCTGTTTAATATCAATACCCTGCAGTGGGACGATGAAATTCTGGAAGAACTGAATATCCCGAAATGTATTCTTCCAACTCCGAAACCGTCAAGCTGTGTTTACGGAACAGCAGATCCGTCGTTCCTTGGTGGACCGATACCGATCGCAGGTGCAGCAGGAGATCAGCAGTCCGCGTTGTTCGGACAGACATGTTTCCAGCCAGGTGAGGCGAAGAATACATATGGAACCGGATGCTTTCTTCTTATGAATACAGGAGAGAAACCTGTTTTTTCCGAAAACGGACTGGTTACTACTATAGCATGGGGGTTGGACGGAAAAGTAAACTATGCGCTGGAAGGTTCTATTTTTGTGGCAGGTGCGGCAATCCAGTGGCTTCGTGATGAGATGCGTCTTATTGATTCCGCAGAGGATTCCGAATATATGGCAAAAAAGGTCAAAGATACGAACGGCTGTTATGTGGTTCCGGCATTTACAGGTCTTGGAGCACCGCACTGGGATCAGTATGCAAGAGGAACAATTGTAGGAATCACAAGAGGTGTAAACAAATATCACATTATACGTGCAACACTGGAATCGCTGGCTTATCAGGTAAATGATGTACTTCAGTCTATGAAAGCGGATTCCGGTATCCAGCTTGCAGCGCTGAAAGTCGATGGCGGAGCAAGTGCCAATGATTTTCTTATGCAGACACAGGCTGATATTATTAATGCTCCTGTAAATCGTCCGAGATGTGTGGAGACAACTGCAATGGGAGCAGCTTATCTGGCAGGTCTTGCAGTAAATTACTGGACAAGCAAAGAAGAAGTTCTCCAGAACTGGGCAATAGACAGAACCTTTGAACCGGAAATCACAGAGAAGGAAAGATCGAAACGTATCAGAGGCTGGGAAAAAGCAGTGAAATATGCCTATGGCTGGGCAAAAGATGAAGAAGAATAAATTTATTTTGCCGGAAAGCTTGCAATGTGGCAGAGAAGTAATTATAATATAACTATTCGTGGGAGATTAATAAAACTGTCCCACAGCACTGATTAATTGAATATTAAGGCATGAGAGATGAGAGCCTGACAGATAGCGTATTTTTGATGCGTTTATTTGTCAGGCTTTTTTGCTTTATAGGAGATTACTCCGTAATGTTCCAATAAAGCAAAAAACGCTCCGCGAGGATGCGACTAGATGCATTTGGAATATGTCTGCTAAAGCAGACTGCATCTAGCGCGCAAAGCGTAGCAAGTCCCGCAAAGATTGAGGGATTCAGGAAGTTTGAAGCGGACTTGTCCGCTTTGTTCTGATGAAAAAAGGAGGACGTTTTATGGAAAAATATGATGTAGTTATTATTGGAGCAGGTGTTTCCGGAAGTGCAGTGGCAAGGGAACTGTCCCGGTATCAGGCGAAAATCTGTGTGGTGGAAAAAGAAGAAGACGTATGCTGTGGTACGTCCAAGGCAAACAGTGCGATCGTTCATGCGGGTTACGATGCAGAACCGGGCACCCTGAAAGCAAAACTGAATGTAAGAGGCAATGAGATGATGGAGAAACTTTCAGAGGAACTGGATTTTCCCTTCAGAAGGAATGGTTCTCTGGTACTCTGCCTGAATAAAAAAGACTATGAAGGTCTGGAAAAACTCTATCACAAAGGTATTGCAAATGGGGTAAAAGGTCTACGGATTCTTAACAGAGAAGAAGTGTTGAAAATGGAATCAAATGTTTCAGAAAATGTGTATGCTGCACTTTATGCACCAACAGGTGGAATCGTATGTCCGTTTCTGATGAATATAGCTTTTGCGGAAAATGCAGAAGTAAACGGAACAGAATTCCGCCTGGATACAGAAGTCATTGAAATAAAGAAAAACGACAGTAGTTGGATAATTAAAACCAACAAAGGTGAGATGGAAACAGAATGCATAGTAAATGCCGCCGGTGTGTACGCAGATGTTTTTCACAACATGGTCAGCAGTCACAGTATACATATTACACCAAGAAGAGGCGATTACTGCCTGTTGGATAAGAGTGCCGGCAAACATGTCAGCAGGACAGTGTTTTCACTTCCGGGCAAATTCGGAAAGGGTGTACTGGTAACTCCTACTGTTCACGGAAATCTTCTTGTTGGTCCGACTGCCATTGATATTGAAAACAGAGAAGGTACAAACACTACCAGAGCGGGTCTCGATGAGGTAATCCAAAAAGCAAATTTAAGTGTCAGAAACATACCGTTTCGACAGGTAATCACATCATTTGCAGGACTTCGTGCACATGAAGACGGAGATGATTTTGTCATAGGAGAGGCAGAAGGAGCAGAAGGATTTTTTGACTGTGCCGGCATAGAATCGCCGGGGCTTACAAGTGCGCCTGCGATTGGAGAAATGGTTGCAGAGCTTATCAGGGACAAAATGAAACTGAAAGAAAAAGAAGACTTTGTTTCGAGAAGAAAAGGAATCCTGGAACCCTCCACACTTTCAAAAGAGCAGAGAAATGCGCTTATAAAAGAAAATCCGGCTTATGGAAGTATTGTATGCAGGTGTGAGATGATCACGGAAGGCGAGATCCTTGATGCTATCCACAGACCGCTGGGGGCAAAATCCCTGGATGGAGTAAAGCGTAGAACAAGAGCGGGAATGGGAAGATGCCAGGCAGGTTTCTGCTCTCCGAAGACAATGGAGATTCTGGCAAGAGAACTGAAAAAAGATAAGAGTGAGATAACAAAAACGGGTGGCAGCTCAAAGGTGATCCTGGGAATTGACAAGGACGTATACTAAGGGGGAAAAAGAAATGAAAACATATGATATCGTGATCATCGGCGGCGGCCCGGCAGGCCTTGCAGCAGCAGTTTCGGTGGTAAAAAACGGAATCAGGAATGTCTTGATACTGGAACGGGACGGAGAACTGGGAGGAATTCTCAACCAGTGTATTCATAATGGTTTCGGATTACATACATTTGGTGAAGAACTGACAGGTCCGGAGTATGCGGACAGATTTATCAGGCAGGTAAAAGAGCTGGACATTCCGTACAAACTGAACACCATGGTAATGGATATAAGCAACGAAAGAGTAGTAACTGCGTTGAATCGTGAGGAGGGGCTTTTTGAAATAAAGGCCGGTGCAGTGATCCTTGCAATGGGATGCAGAGAAAGACCAAGGGGAGCCCTGAATATTCCGGGATATCGCCCGGCCGGAATTTTTTCCGCAGGGACAGCACAGAGACTGGTAAATATTGAGGGCTATCTCCCGGGGCGTGAAGTTGTGATTCTTGGATCAGGCGATATCGGGCTGATCATGGCAAGAAGGATGACACTGGAAGGTGCAAAGGTAAAAGCTGTTGCAGAACTGATGCCATATTCCGGCGGCCTGAAAAGAAATATTGTCCAGTGTCTTGATGATTTTGGCATTCCTTTGAAATTAAGCCATACAGTGGTAGACATCAAAGGAAAAGAAAGAGTCGAAGGTGTCACTCTTGCAAAAGTGGATGAAAAAGGAAAACCAGTTCCGGGAACTGAAGAAGAATACAGCTGCGACACACTGCTTCTCTCTGTGGGCCTGATTCCGGAAAATGAACTTTCCAGAGATATGGGTGTAAAACTGAATCCTGTGACTTCAGGACCGAGTGTAAATGAGAGCCTGGAAACCAGCATAGAAGGTGTTTTTGCCTGCGGAAATGTACTTCATGTTCATGATCTGGTGGATTTTGTTTCTCAGGAGGCAGAAACTGCGGGAAGAAATGCCGCACATTATATACTAAATCAGAAAGAAAACAAAGACACGATAGAAAAACAGCAGGAGATCACAATAATCTCTGAAAATGGTGTCCGGTATACAGTACCGGAAAAAATCTCTCCGGCGAGAATGGATGAAAAACTGACGATCCGTTTCAGAGTGGGCGGTGTTTTCAAAAACTGTTACAGCAGTCTCTATCTGAATAATGACAGAATCCTGCACAAAAAGCGTCTTATCATGGCGCCTGGTGAAATGGAACAGCTGATGCTGACAAAAGAGCAGCTTGAAAAATACAGTGACCTGAAAAAAATCACCATAAAGATAGAGTCCAGCGGTGTGATGTCAAGTGAGAAATGAATAATAAATCAAATATCTTTCATATATTTCACGAAGACAAAAAACACCCACCTAAGCCCTGTCGACCATGTTTTTTGAA